>CAMWOK010000153.1 GCA_947175845.1 uncultured Lachnospiraceae bacterium
CTACTCATCCTTTAAAATAACTTTATCCTTTATCTTCTGATTGATTTTCTGTTCCTTAAAGGTCACACACTGCAGAATTGAATTTTTGATTTCAACTGCCTTGGAGCTTCCGTGCGTCTTGACCACCAGGCCGTTGAGTCCCAGCAGCGGCGCCCCGCCGTACTCGTCGAGGCTGAAGCCCTTGAGCGTCTGTTTCAGCGCCGGTTTCACAAGAAGCGCACCGATCTTGCTGCGGAGTGAGGTCATCATGCCCGCCTTCACCTTCTTGATGAGCGTCGCGCCGACTCCCTCGTACAGTTTCAGAATAATATTGCCCGCAAACGCCTCGCACACGATGACATCCGCATAGCCTGCCGGGATATCCCGCGCTTCGATACTTCCAATAAAATTAATCTCAGGACAGTTCTTCAGCATCGGGAACGTCTCCTTCACAAGCGCGTTGCCCTTCTCCTCCTCCGCCCCGATATTTACAATCGCCACTTTCGGGTTTGGTATCCCCACGACGCTCTGCATGTACACCGACCCCATCTTGGCAAACTGAACCAGATGCGAAGGTCTTGCGTCCACATTGGCGCCGCAGTCAATCAGCAGGGCACAGCCTGTCTCCGTCGGAATCAGCGGCGCGAGCGGCGGCCGCTCAATTCCCCTGATCCTGCCCACTATCAGCTGTCCGCCGACAAGCACGGCGCCCGAGCTGCCCGCCGAGACAAACGCGTCGCAAGTCCCGTTTTTCACCAGGTTGAGCGCAACCACAATCGAGGAATCCTTCTTTTTGCGGATTGCCATGACCGGAGGCTCCGCTGTCTCTATCACCTCCGTGGCGTTGACAATTTCTATCTGTTCTTTATTGTAAGTGTACTGCACAAGCTCCTTCCTGATCTCCTCCTGCCTGCCTGTCAGATACACTTTAATTCTGCTGTTCTCACTGACCGCTTCCACAACGCCCTTGACGATCTCTTCGGGGGCATTGTCCCCGCCCATGGCGTCCACCGCCACTCTGGTCATCTCATCCATTGCCATATTCCTCCATCATTCTATACTGATATAAATATACTAGACCTACCATCAAAAATCAAGGGAAATCAAATAAAAAGGTGCAAAGTCTTATCGGTTCCATAAAACTTTACACCCTTTATTTCGCTCCGGTTCACCGCATTAGTCAACTGCAATGATTTCCTTCTTATTGTATGAGCCACATGCCTTGCACACTCTGTGAGGCATCATCAAAGCGCCGCATTTGCTGCACTTCACCAATGTAGGCGCGCTCATCTTCCAGTTTGCTCTTCTCTTATCTCTTCTTCCCTTGGAAGATTTATTTTTTGGACAGATAGACATTGTTACACCTCCTTATTCGCATTAAACAAATCTTTTATTGCCGCCATCCTGGGATCCGGAACGAAATCATCGCACCCGCAGTCTCCATCGTTGAGATTGTGCCCACAGACTTTGCAGATTCCCCTGCAGTCCTCCCGGCACAAAATCTTCATCGGCCAGTTTAGCAGCAATTCATTATTGATTAGTTCATCCACATTTAAGTGATATCCCTCCATCAGCGCTGCGGAATCCTCATCATCCACATCACCGCCTGCATTGTCGGGCGGTGCGACCACACTGTCAAAGGATAAATCAAATGTATAATCAACATCTCGCAAACACCTGTCGCAGGGGAGCGCAAAGGTCATCTTCGCAGTTCCCTGAACCAGCGCTTTTGATTGTCCTATATTAGAAAGCCGCAGCGCAGCCGGACTTTTCTCCTTGATTTGGTAAGTCCCGAACTGATTGGTAAATGTCTCTGCGTCGTATGACGCTTCCAGTTCCTGCACCTGTCCTTCATTTGTAAATACATCTGTCAAATTCACTAACATCGTAGACTCCTATCCACACATTCATTTATTATACAGAACTGCCTGTCTTTTGTCAACCATAATTTTCATATTCCTTCAAAAACAGTAACAGTTCAGCCATACCCATTCATAAGTTGTCGGATTGTACGATCTGACAATTAATTTTAGCGATTGCCGACAACTTATTTCATGTCGGGCGTCCGCCCTATAAAATTGAATATGCAAAATGCCTTATGTGAGCAAGCTCCCAACAGCATTTTGCATATCCAATTTTGCATGGCTGAACTGTTACCAAAAACAAAACGCCCTGTCAAACGGTCCGCAGAAAAGAAACAGTTGGGCTTGGGCCATACTTATGATATAATGTCGAAAGACATTATATCCGCCCGCGCGGGCATACTACTGTATGATACATACAGATACGGTGCACACGACTGTGGCACCCCAAGGAGGAGCACATGAACGTAACAGCAGTCATTGCCGAGTACAACCCATTTCACAACGGACATTTATACCAGCTGGAAACAATCCGCCAGACGCAGGACGCCGACATCATTCTCATTGTCCTGAGCGGAAATTTTATGCAGCGCGGTATCCCGGCGATTCTCGACAAGTACGAGCGCTGCCGGATGGCGCTTGAAAACGGGGCGGACCTTGTGTTTGAGCTTCCGGTGTACTTCGCGCTCGGGAGCGCGGAATACTTTGCGCAGGGCGCGGTGTCGCTGCTTGACAAACTTGGCGTCGTGGATACACTGCATTTTGGAAGCGAGTCCGGCGACAGCTCCCTCTTATATGAATTGACAGACAGGATGCTCGCCCGTGAGTCCGGCGCGTACAAAACGGCTCTGAATCACTATTTAAAAAAAGGGCTTTCCTTTCCCGCCGCCAGAGACAGCGCGCTCTGTGAACTACTTCCCGGCCAGGACGTAAAAAGCCTCGTCAGCGCGCCCAACAACATACTCGGTATCGAGTACATCAAAGCGCTCATCCAGAGAGACAGCACCATAAAACCGGTCACTGTCACAAGAAAGGGGGAGGGGTACGCGTCGGATTCACTTGCAGCAGGCAGATTCGCCTCCGCAAACGGTATCCGCAAAGCGCTCTTCCAGCCAGTTGACGCCGACAGCCTCTGCTCCGGGTATGCAGGAGCAAATCACCGCAGCGCGCACAATGCGCATCCATCTGCGTGTATCGAAAATCATGTGCCCCCTTCTGTGTACGCACGGCTGCGCTCGAACCAGTTTTTATGCACCCATGATTTTTCCGAAATGCTTCTATATAAACTGCTACAGGACAAAAATCATGCGGCACACCCGCACAAGGACGCCTTCGCGGCGTACTATGATATTGGCCCCCAGCTTTCCCACACGCTGTACAACAACCTGCCGCAGTACACAGACTTCGACGGCTTTGCACAGCTGTGCAAGACCAGAAACCTGACCTACACACGCATCTGCCGCGGACTCATGCACATTCTTCTGGATATGACGCAGGAGAACGCGGAGGCATTAAAAAACAGGGATTATGCACAGTACGCGCGGCTGCTCGGCTTCACTGCGCGCGGAATGGAGCTGTTAAAAACCATCAAGGCGAACGCATCCATCCCTGTCATCACCAAACCCGCAAGCGCACTGCGTCAGCTTGCGGGCGCGGCGCAGATGTCCCTTCGGGCGGATATCCACGCCGCGGACATCTACCACAGTGTACTGCAGCAGAAGCATCTGCGCATGTCAAAGCCGCCCGCTAACGCAGTGCGGCAAAATGAACTGACATGCCAGGTCATAAAACTGTCATAGGCATCAATTCTTAAAGCTGTGGATCGGCGCCGGTATCCTGCCGCCGCGATTGACGAACGCATCACAGGAATAGCGGTTGACCGGCATGATGGGCGCATGGCCGAGCAGCCCGCCAAACTCCGCACTGTCTCCCACTGTCTTTCCGATAACGGGTATGATGCGCACGGCCGTCGTCTTCTGGTTAATCATGCCAATCGCAAGCTCGTCCGCTATGATTCCCGCTATGGTGGTCGGTTTCGTATCGCCTGGAATCGCAATCATATCCAGCCCCACAGAGCAGACACAGGTCATGGCTTCCAGTTTTTCCAGCGTCAGCGCGCCCGCGTTGACAGCGTCGATCATCCCCTGATCCTCACTGACCGGAATGAACGCGCCGCTCAATCCCCCCACGTAGGAAGACGCCATCACACCGCCTT
Source organism: uncultured Lachnospiraceae bacterium (assembly GCA_947175845.1). Lineage (GTDB taxonomy): Bacteria > Bacillota > Clostridia > Lachnospirales > Lachnospiraceae > COE1. The sequence goes on from CAMWOK010000153.1 coordinate 4,057, forward strand.
TCTTCACCTGGTCATTGAGCAGCGCGAGCGCCGCGGTTGTCCCCGGTGCACCTGCGTACTCCAATCCGATCTCGCACAGGATATCCGCCACACTGTCGCCTATCGCGGGCGTGGGCGCAAGCGATAAGTCCACTATGCCAAACGGGATTCCGAGGCGCTTCGACGCCTCCTGTGCCACCAGCTGGCCTACCCGCGTCACTTTGAAGGCTGTCTTCTTGATGGTCTCGCAGAGCACCTCAAAGTTTTCTCCGCGCACGCGCTCCAGCGCGTTCTTGACAACACCGGGGCCGCTGACACCCACATTGATGATGGCGTCCGCCTCCGTGACGCCGTGAAACGCGCCCGCCATAAACGGATTGTCATCCGGCGCGTTGCAGAATACCACCAGCTTCGAACATCCTATCGAATCCTTGTCCTTTGTGAGCTCTGCCGTCTCTTTGATAATGTCGCCCATCAGCCGCACTGCATCCATGTCAATTCCGGTCTTGGTCGATCCCAGGTTGACAGAACTGCACATCAGTTCTGTCTGCGCGAGCGCCTGCGGGATCGAGCGCAGCAGAAGTTCGTCCGCCGCCGTCATCCCTTTTGACACCAGCGCGGAATAGCCGCCAAGAAAGTTGACGCCGACATCGTTTCTGGCCCTGTCAAGCGTCTTTGCAATCGTCACAAAATCCTCGGATGTCCTGCATGCGGAACCGCCAATCAGGGCGATCGGTGTGACGGAGATTCGCTTGTTCACGATCGGAATCCCGAACTCCTTCTCGATTGCCTCCCCGGTTGACACCAAGTCCTTCGCAACAGTTGTTATCTTGTTATATATTTTTTCGTTCAGCCGCCCGAGGTCAGAATCCATGCAGTCAAGCAGGCTGATGCCCAGCGTGATTGTCCGCACATCCAGATTTTCTTTCTCGATCATCTTGTTTGTCTCTAGCACTTCGTTTATGTTAATCATCTTGTTGAATGTCCCCCCTAAATTTCGTGAACTGTACATTGGTGTGCGCCTTCGCCCCATTGACAGGATTGAGCACTCAATTCTCCCTGCACGGATCAGAGTCTGTGCATACTATTAAAAATCTCCTCTCTCTGGCACCTGATAATCACGCCGATCTCCTCGCCGAGCTTGTCAAAATCGTCTGAGACTTCGCTGACGGACTTGACTGCCTGGCTCATGTCTGCAATCATCATCATGTTGAAGTAATCATCTACGATCGTCTGCGAGATATCGAGAATGTTGATCTTGTTCTCCGCCAGATAGGTACATACCTTCGCGATAATGCCAACGGTGTCTTTTCCTACTACTGTTATGATTGTTTTTTTCATAATAAACAACTCCCATCTCTGTCAAAATTTTGTTTTGTCCGCTATGTATCAATACTATATGCTGTACAGATCCCCATCTGGTCATATCTCAGCCAGCTGCGTCAGCTCGCTTCGGTTTGCGACCAAAATCGGGAAATCATCCGGCTTGTAGGGATTGTCCGCCATGGTAATCTCCAGGCGAACCGTCTCGTACGCGAGTTCTGCCAGATTGTTTTCCTTGCTCAAGTGCCCCAGAAATACCGTTTTGAGGTTGTCATGCAGCAGCCTGCTCAGCAGTCTTCCCGAGAGTTCGTTGGACAGATGCCCCTTGTTTCCCAGAATCCGCTGTTTGAGCGCATAGGGGTACGGCCCCACCTGCAGCATGTTGATATCGTGGTTCGCCTCCAACAGCATGACATCCATCCCGCGGAGGCTTTCGACTGTGTACTCATTGTAGGTGCCAAGGTCTGTGGCTACCGCCATGCGCTTGCTGCCATACTGGAACCGGTACGCCACCGGCTGCGCCGCATCGTGGGATATCTTCATCGGATTGATGGTGATATCCTTCAGGATAAATTTCTCGTCGGCCCTGACCGCGCGAAAAAGTGAGTCATCTATCTCACCAAGATTACTCACTCTCTTAATGGCCGCTATCGTGCCTTCTGTGGCGTAGATTGGAATACCGAACTTCCTGCACATCACACCCAGACCACTAATGTGGTCCGAGTGTTCGTGGGTGATCAGGATTCCGTCAATGTCCTTTCCTGTGAGACCAAGCTGTCCGAGCCCTTCCACTGTGCGCTTACAGCTGATTCCCACATCCACCAGCAGATGCGTGGCATCCGTGCCGATATAAATACAATTGCCGCTGCTTCCGCTGGCGATACTGCACATTCTCATCTGATTATTCCTCTGTTTCATTTATAATAATTATTTCCAGTATACCTCAATCTTGTCCCCGTTGTAAAGCTCCTGTGTGTACTGTGCATCCTTTCCGTTCACGAGCGTGGCAATGCCGGAACCCTGCATTCTGCTGGTGTCAAAGTCGATATAGTCAAAGATGTCCACAAACATGTAGCTCTCCTTGCCGCGCATGACAATCGGTTTCTGGTTCACAATGACGATAATCTTCTTGCCGATATCTGCCGCTGGCTCCTCTTTTGCCGCCTTTGCAGGGGCGGGCTTGCGCTCCTCGGCCTTCTCAGGCTTCTCAGTTCTTGTCGTCTTGCGCGACCATTCCCGCCTGAAATTCGTGGTCTTCTTTTCAGCCGCCGGCTCCTCTTTCACCTTCTCCGATTCGTTCCTTCTCTCCCTGGAACTGCTCTGTGGCTCTGCCTTTTCCGCCCTGGATGTCTCTGCCAGTTCAGGCTCTGCCTGCGCACCGCTGCCCTTCACTGTATTGTCTGCTGCTGCGTCCTGCGCCTGCACTGCACTGCCCGCCGCTGACTCCGACACTGCTTCCTGCGCGGATGCTGCCTCTGTTTCCGCCCTGGATGCCTGCGCTTCCTCTGCCTGAGACCCTTCCGTCTGTGAAGGCTTCGGCGAAGATGCTTCCGTCTGTGAAGGCTGCGTCTGCAAAGGCTCTGTATTCAAAGGCTCTGTCTGCGCTTCTTCTGGTTCCGGCGCCTCTGTCTGCGGTTGTTCTGGCTGAGATGTTTCTGTTGTCTCTGGTTCCTCTTCCCGGGATGTTTCTGCCGCGGAGGCCTCTGGTTGTGATGCCGCGACATC
>CAMWOK010000154.1 GCA_947175845.1 uncultured Lachnospiraceae bacterium
TTATCACGGCCCTGTCGTGTGGCATTCGTGCGGGGATTGCGGCAGGGCTGCTCTTTGGCATATATACGGTGGATGGACTTGTTTCCTTCCCCGGCGGATTCTCGGTATCCGGGATACTTATAGAGGCAATTACGGGAACTGCAGGCACTGTTGCCATGTTGATTGCTGTGTTTGCCCTTTTAGGGGTAGTGGAACGCAGCGGTCTCTTTGAGGATGTGGGGGCGTTTCTGGCGCGCTTTGCAAAGAGTGCGCGCAGCACGGAGACAGCCATTGTCTTGTCTGCCGGAATACTGAGCATGGTGACAGGGGTTATTTCCGTAGCGATTGTGGCGCTTGGAGATCTGGTCAATGAGATCGGGGAAAAAGCGGGTGTCAGTCGGTATCGCCGTGCGAATCTGCTGGACTGTACGGGCTGTGTATTCTGCTTTCTGGCGCCGTGGACTGTGCACTGCGTGATTCCTGCCCAGCAGTCCGCACAGTTTGGGGAGGGGTTTGCGGTGGCGCCCGCGTCGATCCCTTTTGTGAATTTTTATTCTATATGTATGCTGGTAATGCTGGTATTGGCGGTGGTTACAGGATATGGAAGAGAGAAGTAGGGCTATATGTGCGCTCGAGGCGATGAGAGCTTCTGTTTGATAAAAGATTTTCGAAGGAGGAGAACATATGGGAATGTTTGATGAATGCAAAGAAAACAATCAGGTTGATGGTGCGTTGGCGTTGGAGCAGGCGAGCACGGTCACACAGAGCATTGTCGCGCAGCTGGGCTGTCCATGTCAGGTTTTTTCAGCCAATACAGCCTATGAAACCGTGATGGACGCATACTGGCAGGCAGTAAAGCAGGGACAAAGTGAGGGATTTACGCCAGTGCTGGTCCCTTCGGATGACGTGCTGGATGAGTATCTGGGGATTCTGAAAAATGATGACTACAAGCTTGAGGAGGTTCTAAAAGCAGATCTGGTATCCGGTGAAGAGCTGCTTGGGAACTGGTATGAAAACTATACGGAAGAATTTGACCTGGAGGAAGATGGATTTGACGGGGAGCCGGACGTGATCGACAGTTACAGCGCTTTTCAGGACTATCGCTCCGGGCGGACCGTGGAGACCATACTGGTGAAGGTTCCGACGACCAGGCCGTGGGAACTGGTGGCGTATGTGCCGTTTGGCGGCTGGAATGATTGTCCCTGCGTTGAGGAAATGATGGCTGTCTGCAAGTACTGGTTTGAAAAATACGGGGCAGTTCCTGTGACGATCTCGCATGATGTGATGGAAATGCGGCTGCCTGCACCGGTTCCGGAGAAGGATGTCCTGCAGACTGCCAAAGAGCATTTTGCGTTCACGACGGACAGGGTTTATCAGTGCACCAGAACAGGGACTTTAGCGGAGGTGGCGGCGAGCATCCGGACGTCTGCAATATGGTATTTCTGGTGGGATTAAGGCGGCGGGTACACAGAAGGGTGAGCGCTATTTCAGATAGGGGAGAAGCGCATTGATAACATTTGCAAGGTTATCCCGCTGCCGGGGAGACATATCCTGCAGCAACAGATGGAGCCTGTCACAGGACAGCGCGGGGGGCGGCTGGCACGGGGGTGCTGCAGGCGTGCCAAAGAGCAGATAATCCACAGAAACATTTAAGATGGATGCGATATCAATCAGGATGGGGACTGACATGGTTTTCAGTCCTTTTTCTATTTCATAAATGTAATGCGGGGTCACATCGATCAGCTCTGCCAGCTTTTCCTGCGTAAAGTTTTGTGCCTTGCGGCATTGTTTGATTCTGCTTCCCAGTTCGGATTGATTCATGTACGTCCTCCCACAGATAGTATTTCCATTACATAAAAATTATAGCAATTAGATATAAAAAAGAACTAGCTTACAGCAACAGTTTGTGATAAAATATATCTTGCAGCAACAGTATGGAGGAAATACAAATGAAGAAAATAGTACAAAAATTCCGGGAATATCTGTTTATGAAAAAGGCGGTGCTTGTCCTGGCAATGCTTTACGCGCTTGGAATCAGCGCGATTCTCAGGGCAGATTTCAAATATATTGATGATTTGGGAAGGGTCCGTTACGGTTACAGGGGATGGAATGATTTCAGCAGGTATCTGAATGAGTGTTTGTCGGTAGTGCTGCATGCGGACGCGTACCTGACGGATATTTCACCGCTGCCGCAGCTGACTGCAGTGCTGATTCTGGCGGTTGCGGGCAGCGTTGTCGTGTTTGTCCTGACTGGAAAAAGAGAGTTTTGTTTCTGGAACAGTATCGCGGTGCTTCCTATGGGATTATCCCCCTATTTTCTGGAGTGTTTTTCCTATAAGTATGATTCGCCGTATATGGCATTGTCGGTTCTGGCAAGTGTACTGCCGCTTCTGCTGCAGGAGCAGGGTCTTTTTATCTATTTTGCCGCGTCTGTTGCGGGCAGTGCCGCCATGTGCATGACATATCAGGCATCCTCCGGCATTTTTCCGATGTTGGTGATACTGCTGTGTTTACAGCAGTGGAACCAGGGAAAACATATCCGGGAGAGTCTTCGGTTTGGGCTTGTTTCAATGGGCGGCTATGTGGCGGGACTTCTTTTGTTCCGCTTTTTGATCATGACGCCGGTAGATGATTACATATCACTCTCGATCGTGTCCGTCCCGCGGATGGCAAGACAGCTGTCGGCATATTATGCGTATGTCTGGCAGGATTTGAAAAAATGGTGGATTCTGCTGGCGGGCGCGGTGGTGTTCGCATTTGTATACAGCACTGTGCGGGACACCGTTCAAAGGAAGTGGGCGGCTTTTATCCTGTCTGTGCTGACGCTGCTTCTGATGGGGCTTGTGTGTTTCGGCGTGTATCCCGTGATTGAGACGCCGCGGTATCAGCCAAGAACAATGTACGGGATCGGTGTGCTGATCGCATTTCTGGGTGTCCCGGTTATGAACGCGGTGAGATTGTATCCTGGAAAGCTGGTCCATCTCTTGCTGTGCTGGGCATTTTTCTCATTTTCCTTTACCTATGGAAATGCGCTTGCGGAGCAGCAGCGGTACACGGATTTTCGCATTCAGCTCGTCATAGAGGACATGGACGGTCTTGCGGTTTTTGGATCGGATGAGGAAAAGACGGTGCAGATTGACGGCGATATCGGACAGTCGCCGGTACTTCGCCAGCAGCGCCAGTCGTATCAGATTCTGAACCGCCTGATTCCGAGCACTTTCGGTGGAGGGGCATGGAACTGGAATAAGTACTATTTTTATGAGTATTTTTCCCTGAAAAATGTTATCAGGGACACTTCTGCTGACCTGACGACGTATCAGCTGCCGCTTTTGCAGGATGGAATGTATCATGCCATATACGGGGATGAGCAGCATGTGCTGATTGAGTTGAAAAGGTGACAGTTCAGACATGTCAGACCTGTTACCATTCAAAGACTATTTGTGCAAAAAACTGTAGATATTCATTGTAAAATGTGCTATAATAAACATCATTATACAATCACATCATCGGAATTGGGAGAGGCAGCAGGCGACAGCCACGTTTGAATTTCAGGATGATGCGCTTGCGATTGTGCAGTACAGTTTCCGTCTGGACGAAGCGCCTGATTATGAACAGTAGTTTAGAACTCTGGTGGAGGAAGCTATTCTTCGGCATTGATTGGCGTTTCGAGAAAGCCCTGACAGTAAGGAATTGTGAGTATAAAATGAGTCCTCCTCTGTATAGCGGGGGACTTTTTGTGCAGAGGTATCTTTCGGAAAGGGATGGGATGCAGGTGAACAACAGATGTTGGAAGAGGACAGTTTTGGCTGTTTCGCTGTTGTTTTTGACGGGATGTGAAAAAAGCCCTGCAGAAACCGAAATCGTTGAATTGGATGCTGCGGGAGCGTCCGGACTGAACGAGGAGGAAGCCGCGGGTGCGTCCGGGTCCGAAGCGCTGCTGGACGCCTTTCTTGCCAGTGAAGTTCCGGCGGTTTATGAGGACGGACGGGAACAGGTTATCTGGTTTGACGAGCTTCCGCACGAGGAAGACTGGGCCAAGTATACTGTCGGTGAGCGGATTGATCTGGATAATGACGGTGAGCGGGAACAGATAATAAAAGGTCCTTATGGCGGGATTTATCTTGATGTGCGGGACAATCTGGTGTATGTGCTGACAAAAGGAGACGGAACAGGGATGATGTTGTCCTACACGAATTATGACAATGCAGTGTGGATTGTACACAGAGATACCCTTCACGGGGGACGGCAGATATACAGGATGACAAAGTATGATGGCGGGGAACATATTGTGGACGAATTTGTGCTGTCAGCGCAATACTGGGATGCACCGCCCAATGGCAGCTATGATGAAGACAGTGATTTTTCATACCGCGGTGAAGCGATATCCATGGAAGAATATGAGGCATTGTTAGAAGAGATTTTTGGATGGTAATTATGAGACAAATCATGGAATGGAAAGACAGAAGCAGCGCGATAACCTGCTATCTGCCGGAGGGGGCGGCGCCGGACAAAAACGCTGTGGCAGAACTGTATCAGATGACGGAATTGGAGGAGACGCTGGACCGGCTGGCAACAGTCCCTGGTTTTTTTGGTAAGAAAACGCCGCGGATAGAGCGGATTATCCTGACGCCGGACTTTCACAAGGGCGCAGGGATTCCGATTGGGACGGTGATGATGACAAAAGGCTTTGCGGTTCCGCAGGCAATGGGGAATGATATCAACTGCGGGATGCGGTTTTATACGACGAACCTGTCGGAGGATAAAATTCGGGAAAAGCTCCCTGAACTGACCCGGAAAATACGGCATATCTTTTTTGAGGGCGGCCGGCAGATTCCCATGACAGGACGCCAGCGGGAGGCGCTGTTTTGCCATGGGCTTGAGGGCCTGTTAGAAACACACCAGGACGGCAAAAGGAGCGGGCTGTGGCGGTATTATGATCCCAAAATACAGGAGCGGTGGCTGAGCCGCACGGTGTTTCGCGGCAGTCTGCAGGCGGATGACACGGAAGGACTAGAAGACTTCATCGGCAGCTATGACCAGCAGAGCTACGATGACCAGATTGGGACGATTGGCGGCGGCAATCATTTTCTGGAGGTGCAGCGGGTTGCCGAGATTTATGACGGACAGACTGCGAATGCATGGAATCTGAAAAAGGGCTCTGTGGTGGTGATGCTGCACGCGGGATCGCTGACAATCGGTCACCACAGCGGTCTGTTAAACCGCCAGATCTGTCAGGATATCTACCCGGCATGGCTGGCACATCCCGACAACAGGATTTATCCCATTCCGGAGGACTGCACGGTGCACAATGCATGGAACCGCTTCTGGTCGGTTTCGGCAAACGCCGCGAATTTTGGGTTTGCGAACCGTCTGTTCCTTGGCTTTATGATTCAGGATGTCTTTGCGGACGCGCTGGGGGCCTGTGAGATGGAGCTGCTCTATGACGCGCCGCACAATTATATCTGGAAAAAGCAGATTGACGGCGAGGACTGTTTTGTTCACAGAAAGGGCGCCTGCTGTGCCGGTGGCTATGACGAGATGGAGGGGACGGAGTTTGCCTGCTATGGCGAGCCTGTGATGATCCCCGGTTCCATGGGCAGTTCAAGCTATCTGCTGCGCGGGCTGGGAACTGCGGATGCGCTCTGGAGTGCAAGCCATGGAGCCGGTCGCAGAAAATCCCGCGGAGATGCGGTCAAGGGCAATGACGAGGCATTTCGCGCGTTTATGGAGCACTTTCACGTCATCACGCCGATTGACCCTGACCGCACGGATTTGAAAGGCAGGGCGGACATCCTGAAAAAGTGGGAGGAGTCGATCCGGGCGGAGGCTCCCTACGCATACAAGGATATCAACGAGGTGATTGCGGTGCACACCGCGCACGACATGGCGGCGCCGGTGGCGCGGATGGAACCGGTTTTTACAGTGAAGAGCTGAGAGCGATAAACGAATGCGGAGGGACACGTCATCAGAAATGCGCAGGCTCTGGATGCGTGCCGTTTGGCGGAGCAGGTCTGAAAAATAAGGACATTGTGCGCGAAGGGGAATAGTAATTGCACAAAAGACATAGAATGAAGTATAGAAAACCTATACTTCATTTTTGGGTGCTGATATGAGTAGACATGATATTTCAAAATATCACGACATATTAAAACAGGATATTATGAGTGCGGGGGAGCGCTTTGCGGACGCGTTCTCGCTGCCGAAGGACATGGTGGTGAATGCCACCCTGTTCCACATGGTGGGGGCTTCGGAGCTTTTTGTCGAGAATTTCAAGGGAATTATCTCCTACACCTGCCACAGCATATTAATCAAGGGCAATCACATCAAATATTGTGTCTGCGGGGAGTGTCTCACGATAGAGTACTATTCGAATGAGGACATGAAGATATCGGGGCAGATTAAGGAGGTAAAGGTGATAATGGAAGCTTGAGGTGGAGCTTTTGCAGAATGGTTGGATACGCTTTGTCAGAGGTTTTCTGGTCATCAGGATCGATGGCGACTACACGGAACGCTTTTTTAATATGTGCAGGATGCACAATATTGACCTGTGGGGAATAAAAAAAGAAACGCAAGCAGAGGGCGGGAAGGACATCTGCATGTGCCAGGCGTACGCCGCGGACTTCCTCAAAATGCCCCCGCTGGTGAAAAAAACAGGCACGAAAGTACATGTGGTCAAAAAGAAAGGGCTGCCATTTTATTTTCCTTTTATCAAGAAAAGGATTATTTTTTTTGCGGGTGTGATCCTGTGCCTGGCGCTGCTCAACTACGTGACGCAGTATATATGGGCAATCGAGTATGTCGGAAACCTTCAAGTGAGCGACGACGAACTGACCGATTTTCTGGAACAGGAGTCGATACACTACGGGATGAAGAAGAACAGCATCAACTGTGAGGACAAGGAGAAAAAGCTCCGCGAACGGTTCCAGAATGTGACATGGACGTCGATTTACTTCGAGGGGACAAAGCTGTATGTGGAAATCAAGGAGAATGAAAAATCAGAGCCGGTGCAGACACACATAAGAGGGACGGACATCATCGCGAACGAGGCCGGAACCATAACATCCATCATC
>CAMWOK010000155.1 GCA_947175845.1 uncultured Lachnospiraceae bacterium
CTCCCTGCGCTCATTGCTGATCTGCCTATCGCCGGAATTGTTTGCCGCGGTCGAAAACGACGGCTCCTTCATGCCGCGGAGCACCGGCTTAGGCTCCACGTCCTTCCCGGCCTCCTTGTCCTTCTCGTCCTCCGCAAGCATCAGATCGATTAACTCCGCTTTCTTGAGCCCGCTTATGCGTTTCAATCCGCGCGCCTTCGCGATTTCTTTCAACTCGGCAAGCGCCAGTGATTCGTATTTTTCCTTCATAAAAATGTACCAGTTTGTTCCTTTCCAGAATTTATAAGTATTTTGTGCTGCCATCTTTGCATAAAAGCGCATCGGAATATGCAAAATATACCACATTACTAATCGGACATGCACAGCTGTCACACACCAAAAGTTCACGATATTTTATTGTTCGTTTGGAAAATAATATGAAATGTTTATATAAGCAAACATATGCAGTTACAAATGTACCGATCCACTCGAGCAAGACACAGCAAATGATGGCATTTCACTATACAAGTTATCTGCTAATCATTATAACTCATTTTTTTGAAAATAGGAAGAAGAATTTATTGCGAATTTTGAAGAATTATTATACATTATTCATAGTGACTGTTTTATCCGGCACTCTGTCCGGACTCAAATCGACGTCGTGGACTGTAAGGCCCGTGCCGGTGCCAGCGCGTTATCTATCAAAAATGCAACATTATAAAAGGAGAGTTTACATATGACAATTCAGGAAAAAGCATTATCCCTCCACAAAACATGGAACGGAAAGCTTGAGACGGTGTCCAAGACACCGGTCAAATCAAGAGAAGATTTGTCCCTCGCGTACACGCCCGGCGTGGCAGAACCCTGCAAGGTGATTGCGCAGGACAAGGAAGCCGCCTACCAGTATACCATGAAGGCAAACACGGTAGCTGTCGTGTCCGACGGAAGCGCAGTTCTTGGCCTTGGCAATATCGGCCCCTACGCCGCCATGCCTGTCATGGAGGGAAAAGCGGTGCTCTTCAAGGAATTTGGCGGCGTGAACGCCGTCCCCATCTGCCTCGACACGCAGGATACCGAGGAGATTATCAAGGCGGTAACATGGCTTGCACCGGCCTACGGCGGCATCAATCTCGAAGATATCAGCGCGCCGCGCTGCTTTGAGATCGAGGAGCGCTTAAAAGAACTGCTCGACATCCCTGTCTTCCATGATGACCAGCACGGCACCGCGATTGTAGTGCTCGCCGGCATCATCAACGCGCTCAAGGTGGTCGGAAAGCAGAAAGAAGACTGCAAGGTGGTCGTAAACGGCGCCGGAAGTGCCGGCATCGCCATCACAAAGCTGCTGCTGACATACGGCTTTACCAACGTGATCCTGTGCGACAAGGTCGGCATTGTCTCCACCTCCACAGAAGGACTGAACTGGATGCAGGAAAAGATGGCAAAAATCACCAACCCCAACCAGGAGACCGGCTCGCTCGCAGACGCCTTAAGGGGAGCGGACATCTTTGTCGGTGTTTCTGCCCCTGGTATCGTGACGCCCGAGATGGTGCAGTCCATGGCGCCCGACTCCATCCTGTTTGCCATGGCAAACCCCACGCCGGAGATTATGCCGGACGTTGCAAAGGCTGCCGGCGCGCGCGTTGTCGGCACAGGCAGAAGCGATTTTCCAAACCAGGTCAACAATGTCGTCGCATTTCCGGGCATCTTCAAGGGCGCGCTCGAGGGCCGTGCCACACAGATCACGGAGGAGATGAAACTCGCCGCCGCAAACGCAATCGCAGGACTTGTTCCTAAGGACGAGCTCAGCGAGGACAATATCATGCCGGAGGCATTTAATCCGAAGGTTGCAGAGCTTGTCTCGGAAGCAGTCAAGTCCCATATTAAATAGGAAACAACCAGACAATGATGCGCTGGAACGACAAACCCTACCACTCACTCGACTACGAGTTAAAAAAGAGATACGGCGAAAAGATATACAAGATTGCCCTCGACGCCGGCATGACCTGTCCAAACCGCGACGGGTCGTGCGGCAGCCGGGGCTGTATCTTTTGCAGCGCAGGCGGAAGCGGCGATTTTGCCGTCAGAACCGCCTCAATACATACCGCCGCGCACACTGCTGACAATGGAAGGATTCGTTCGATCGCCGCTCAGCTTGAGCAGGGAAAACAGTACTTCCACGACAAAAAAATCGGTACGCGGTTTATCGCCTACTTCCAGGCGTACACCAACACCTACGCGCCGGCAGCACAGCTCGAGGCGCTCTACCGCGCGGCACTTGACGAACCTTCTGTCGCCGGAATCTCCATCGCTACCAGGCCGGACTGTCTCGGCGGCGATATCTTGTCGCTGCTTGACCGCCTGAACCGCATGTACGCGGAAAAATTTATCTGGGTTGAACTTGGCCTGCAGACCATCCATGCGGACACCGCCGCACTTATCCGCCGCGGGTATCCCCTCTCGGTGTTCGCGCAGGCTGCAGCTCAGCTCAGGGAACGCTCCATCCCTGTCATAACACACGTTATACTCGGTCTTCCCGGCGAGGATCCGTCCATGATGCTGGAAACCTGCCGTTATCTTGCTTCCAGCGGTGTCAGCGGTATTAAATTACAGCTGTTACATGTTCTTGAAAACACGGATCTTGTCGAATTATACGAAAAGAAAACATTTGCAATTCTTGAGATGATGGAGTATATTGATATCGTGATCTCCTGCCTTGAGATCCTTCCTGCGGACATGGTGATCCACCGTGTGACAGGGGACGGTCCGAAGGATTTGCTGATCGCCCCGCGCTGGAGTCTCGACAAGCGGCGCGTGCTGAACACACTGCACCGGGAGATGCAGCGGCGCGCAACATGGCAGTCGAAATGCTGTCCGCATTAATAACACACGATACATAACAGACTGAAATAACGATTGATATTCGCGTAAGGAAAGGGGGATACCTATGACTCAGGACCCGTTGACACTGTACAAGCTGATCGTCCTGTACATGTTAGACAAGGTGAAATTCAAGCTGACCTACTCACAGATCAGCAGCTTTATTCTCGAGAAAGAGTACACCAATTTCATGACGCTGCAGCAGGTCATCTCCGACCTGCAGGATGCGGAGCTCATCCGGACAGACGCCTCCATGAACCGCACCTTCTTCTCCATCACGGAGGAGGGGCGCAGCACGCTCTCCTATTTTGGAAACCGCATCGGGGATGCCATCATCGAGGACATCGACACGTTCCTGTCAGAAAAGCGCCTCGAGCTGAAAAACGAGGCGTCTATCACGGCAAAGTACTACAGGACAACCTCCGGCGAGTACGAGGCGGAGCTGGTTGCCCGCGAGAAAGATATTGAGCTGGTCAATATCAAGATATCTGTCCCCGCGGAGGATATCGCAGAAACCATATGCGAGGGCTGGTACAGCAAAAATGAACAAATCTACAAATATCTCATGGAGACGCTGCTCTGATCACGTCTCCTTCTCTATTTGTGCCTCCGCTTTAATCTTCCTCATATGCTCCCTGATTTTAGCCTCGTACCCGTTCCACGACGGCTCATAAAAGGTTTTCCCTGTCAACTCATACGGAAGGTACTGCTGCTCCACATAGTGATTTCTGTAGTCGTGCGCATACTTGTAGCCCGTGCCGTGCCCCAGCTTCGCCGCACCTTTGTAGTGCGCATCCTGCAGGTGGGTGGGAACAGGCAGGCTGCCTGTCTTTCTGACCGCCTCGCCCGCCGCAAAGATCGCGTTGCAGGCGGCGTTGCTCTTCGGCGCGCACGCCACATAGCAGGCCGCCTGCGCCAGAATAATCTGCGCCTCCGGCATACCGATCCGCTCCACCGCAAGCGACGCGCTCACCGCCACATTCAGCGCCATCGGGTCCGCGTTGCCCACATCCTCCGCGGCGCATATCATGATGCGGCGCGCGATAAACGCCACCTGCTCACCTGCATAGAGCATCTTCGCAAGATAGTACACCGCCGCGTCCGGGTCAGAGCCGCGCATACTCTTGATGAACGCCGATATGGTGTCATAGTGGTTGTCTCCGTTCTTGTCATACTGCACCCGCCGCTTCTGGATGCACTCCTGCGCCACCTCGACCGTGATGTGAATGATTCCGTCCGCGCTCCTGTCCGTCGTCATGATGCCAAGCTCTATCGCGTTCAGCGCGTGCCGCGCATCTCCGCCTGACAACTCTGCCAGAAAGTCGAGCGCCTCCTCGTCGATCGCCGCGTCGTAGCTTCCCATTCCCCTCTCTCTGTCGTACACCGCCCGCAGCAGCAGCTCCCTGATGTCCCCCTTTTCCAGCGGTTTGAGCTCAAAGATGACCGAGCGCGAAATCAAAGCCCCGTTGACCTCAAAATACGGGTTCTCGGTCGTCGCGCCAATCAGAATAATTGTGCCGTCCTCCACAAACGGCAGCAGATAATCCTGCTGGCTTTTATTGAAACGGTGAATCTCGTCAATAAACAAAATCGTGCGCTTCCCATACATACCAAGCGTTTCCTTTGCCTTGTGAATGACTTCCTCCATGTCCTTCTTGCCGGCGACAGTCGCGTTAATCTGCGTAAACTCGGCGCTCGTCGTGTTCGCGATCACCTTCGCCAGCGTCGTCTTGCCCGTCCCCGGCGGTCCATAAAAAATAACAGAGCTTATCTTATCTGCCTTGATTGCCCTGTACAACAGCTTGTCCTTTCCAATAATGTGCGACTGCCCCACGACCTCATCCAGCGTCGCAGGGCGGAGTCTCGCCGCCAGGGGAGACTCCTTCTCCCTGACAGCATTGCTCATATACTCAAATAAATCCATGTTCCAATCTCCGATAACACCTGTGTTTTAAGATTTGTTCTGCGCCGCCACAAGGCTCTCGCCGCCGTAAATCTTCCTGAGCCTGGGCTTCTCAATCTTGCCTGTCGGATTGCGCGGAATATCCGCAAAGATAATTCTGCGCGGGCGCTTGTACTTCGGAAGCTTTTTGCAAAATGCATTCATCTCCTCCTCCGTGCACGCCATCCCCTCTTTAATCTCTATAATAGCAGCCGTTATCTCTCCTAAACGCTTGTCTGGGATGCCAATAACAGCTGTATCTTTAACTTTGTTGTTGGTGCGCAGGAAATCTTCAATCTGAACCGGATAGATATTCTCACCGCCGCTGATAACGACATCTTTCTTGCGGTCCACCAGGAAGATAAATCCGTCCTCGTCCTCCTGCGCCATATCGCCCGTGAAGAGCCAGCCGTCGCGCAGCACCTCGCTCGTCGCCTGCGCGTCATTGTAGTAGCAGGTCATGACGCCGGGTCCCTTCACGGCAAGCTCGCCCACGCCGCCGCGCGCCACCTGCGCACCGTCCTCCCCCACAATCTTCACCTGCCAGCCATAGCCCGCCTTGCCGATTGCGCCAACCTTGTGAAGATTCTCCACGCCAAGATGCACGCAGCCCGGCCCGATAGACTCGCTGAGCCCGTAGTTCGTGTCATACTGGTGATGCGGAAACACCTTCTTCCAGCGCTGTATCAGACTCTGCGGAACTGGCTGTGCGCCGATGTGCATCAGCCTCCACTGGGAAAGCGCATAGTCAGCTGGCCTGATCTCCCCCCGGTCAATCGCGTCGAGAATATCCTGCGCCCACGGCACCAGCAGCCACACAATCGTGCACTGTTCCTTCGACACCGCATCCAGGATGAACTCAGGTTTTGTGCCCTTGAGCAGCACCGCCCTGCCGCCCTCGAGAAAGCTTCCGAACCAGTGCATCTTTGCCCCTGTGTGATAGAGCGGCGGAATGCACAGGAACACATCCTGCTTCGTCTGTCCGTGATGGTTCTGCTCCACCTTGCACGCGTGCATCAGGCTCTCGTGATTATGTAAGATAGCCTTCGGAAAACCCGTCGTGCCCGACGAGAAGTAAATCGCGGCGTCATCTGCGTCCGTCAGAGAAATCATGGGCGTCTGGCTGGAACAGTTTGCAGTCAGGCTGTTGTAATCCTCCGCAAAGCTCGGACAGCTGTCGCCCGCAAAAAATAACAGGCGATTTTTACTGATACTCTCCGCAATCTCCTCCACGCGCCCGATAAATTCCGGCCCAAACACGAGCACATCCACCTCCGCCAGATTGAGACAGTACTCGATTTCATCCGGCGCATAGCGGAAGTTGAGCGGCACGGCGAGCGCGCCTGTCTTTAGGATTCCAAAATAGATCGGGAGCCACTCGAGACAGTTCATCAGCAGAACCGCCACCTTGTCCCCCTTTTTGACGCCTCTCTGAATCAGCAGGTTTGCAAAGCGGTTCGCCTTCTCGTTGAACACACTCCACGTGATCTCCCGGCGGTAGTGCGTCACCGGGTTAGGCTCGATCAGCTCGTACTCCTTCCACGTCACGCGCCGCGTCTCCTTGATTTCCGGGTTGATTTCCACAAGGCAGATATCGTTTCCGTACAGTTTGCAGTTTCTCTCTAAAATGTCTGTGATTGGCATTGTCGTTACTCCTTTTGTTCCTTTATCGTTCTTTTCCGCAGTGCGGAATCTGTGCATGGCGCATTTATAGATATTATGCCACTTTAAAGCATCAAAGTAAACCCGTTTTTGTTTTTTATCTGCTCATTTTTTCTATCACACAGCTGTGCGGTTTATCCGGGGTGTCCTTGTCGTAGTTGATTCCAACAAGCAAAATCTCACCTGTGTAATTCTCAAGTGCCTGCATGTAATGCCTGTCTTTCATCTGCTGTATCACCGCAGTTACTGTCTTGTCATATTTTAACTCCACCACCAGTGCAGGCTTACTGGTGTGCGGCAGCGGCAGAAACACGATATCCGCAAATCCTTTTCCTGTTGGAAATTCCCTGATGAGCTTATAGTCCTTCCGCGCGCTGTAATATGCCAGTCCAACCGCACATGCCAGCGAATTTTCATCATTGTAAGTCAGAATGGAGGCCACCTCGGAATGCGCCTTGTCAAGTCCTGCCGCGACGCACTTTGCATCGCCATTCAGGGTACCTTCCAAAAGCGCCTCCGATGCTTTCAAAATGTTCATCACCTTCCGCCAGCCGCCGCCCCCCATCGCA
>CAMWOK010000156.1 GCA_947175845.1 uncultured Lachnospiraceae bacterium
TTCCTCCGCCTTGTATCTGAAACAATCATTCTGCGTCAATGTACCAGAAACTTAAATTTTGTTGTACTAGGCGAGGAAGCAATAAAGACTTGTCTGCCGCGCAGGGTTTCATCATGGATAACCTGCTGTCAAGCCGGTTTGACGAAAGGAGAAATGAGGTAGTGTATGAACGGAGAGATTTTGGTAATAGGCGGGGCGGATGGACCGACAGCTGTTTTTCTGGCAGGAACGCTGGGCAGTTTGTTTTTTTGTGCGGCGCTTGTCATTCTGGCAGTTTTTTATGGCATCTATTTTGCGAAGAAAATTGCGCAGAGGCGCAGAGGAATCCAGACAACGCAGCTTGGAGGACACGGCAAGGAGCGGTCCGTGCGCTGGACGGAATATATCCTGTCTGCGGCGACGGGACTCGTCGTTGTGGTGGAGCTGATTTCGATTTTTCAGGGCTGGAATATCATGCCCTGGCCGGTGCGCATTGCCGGCATTTTGTGCGGGGGTGTGGGCGATTTGGTCTTTCTGGCAGCGGTGCGGACGATGAAGGACAGCTGGCGTGCGGGGATTCCAAAGAGCGATGAGACGCGGTTCGTCTCGGAGGGAATCTATCAGTACAGCAGGAATCCCGCATTCCTGGGATTTGATCTCGTGTACCTTGGGATTCTCATGATGTATTTTAACGGGGTGCTGCTCTTGTTTACCATGTGGGCAGTCGTGATGCTGCACCTGCAGATTCTCCAGGAGGAGCGGTATCTAAAAAGGGTATTCGGGGATGTGTATCTTGCATACAAGAGCAGAACAAGGCGCTATTTGGGGAGAAGCCACGCGGGGGATCGCTGATGGAGTTTGCACCTGAAATGGTGGAATGAAGCCCGCTGCGGCTGTGTTTTTTGGATTGTGACGGAAAGGTTGAAATACATATTGCTTTCGTGAGCAAATAAGCGTAAAATAAGAAAGTAATTTTTTATTTTACAATACGGAGGGAGATGGGAAAATGATTGAAAAATTATTTAAACTCAAAGAAAACAAGACCGATGTGCGGACCGAGGTCATCGGCGGTATCACGACGTTTATGACGATGGCGTATATCCTTGCAGTCAATCCGAGCATGCTTTCTGCGGCTGGAATGGACGCGACTGCCGTGCTGATGGCAACTTGTCTGGCATCGTTTATCGGTACAGCGGCGATGGCGCTGATGGCGAATTATCCGTTTGCGCTTGCGCCGGGCATGGGACTTAATGCGTACTTTGCATTCACGGTGTGCGGCGCGTACGGTTACGACTGGCGCGTGGCGCTGCTGGCAGTGTTTGTCGAGGGCATTATCTTTATCATTCTGTCACTCACGAATGTCAGGGAGGCGATTTTCAACGCGATTCCAAGCGGCCTGAAAAAGGGCGTCAGCGCAGGAATCGGTCTGTTCATCGCGTTTGTGGGTCTGCAGGGAGCACATGTGATCGTGAACAGCGACTCGACGCTCACAACCTATGTGAGTTTTGCGTCTGAGTTCCACACGCTTGGAATCTGTGCGCTGCTTGCCATCATCGGAACGCTGCTGATCGCGGTGCTCTACACGCGCAATGTGAAAGGTTCGATCCTGATCGGCATCCTTGTGACCTGGATTCTGGGTATGATCTGCCAGGCAGTGGGAATCTATAAGGTGGATGTCGAGAACGGGTTCTACTCGCTGTATCCGACTTTTGCCATCACGGATTTCTCGGCGCTCTCAAAGACGTTTGGACAGTGTTTTGTCGGTGATTTCTCTGGGGTGAGCATCGCAAATTTCGTCGTTGTGCTGCTGGCGTTCCTGTTTGTGGACATGTTTGACACAATCGGTACACTTGTGGGCGTTGCGACCAAGGCGGACATGCTCGACAAGGATGAGAAGCTGCCCAATATTAAGCAGGCGCTTCTGGCAGACGCGATCGCGACATCGGCGGGCGCGGTGCTGGGAACTTCGACCACGACGACCTTTGTGGAGAGCTCAGCAGGTGTCGGTGCGGGTGCGCGGACAGGTCTGGCGTCCATGGTGACAGGCTTTTTGTTCCTGATTGCAATCTTCTTTGCACCGATTTTTACGGCGATTCCGGGATTTGCGACAGCGCCGGCTCTGGTTTTTGTCGGATTTCTGATGGTATCCTCCATCATCAAGGTGGATTTTGACGAGCTGTCCGAGGCGGTGCCTGCGTATCTGTGTATGCTTGCCATGCCGCTTGCGTACAGCATTTCTGAGGGTATTGCGATCGGCGTGATCTCCTATGTGGCAGTGAATGTGTGCTGCGGCAAGGCAAAGAAGGTCACTCCGCTCATGTATGTGCTGGCAGTGCTGTTTATCTGCAAGTATATATTCCTGTAAGAGGACTGCATGAAAAAAGCAGGAAGTTTCAGGCTTCCTGCTTTTTTTCGTACAATGTTATGGCAGCGCGGGATCTGGTATGGCTGTCTGGAGCGGAACATCTTTGTATACAAGCGCATAGACAGTAGAAGGACAATCTGTTGTGAAGGTCAGGGTGGAATCGCTTAGATCCTCGTCTGCAAGGGTATTGACAACGCCATTTCCAAGCTGAATCAGCCAGAACTGCCTTCCCGGATACTGGAATGTTGCGGGGATTGTCATGATGTAAGTGATCGGTGTGTCAGTCTGTTTAATCAATCCCTTTGCGTCGGACACGGACACGTTGTAGGCAGCGGCATACGTGGCATCGCCGAGAACGGCTGCGAAGACTTCCAGCGCTGCGGTGCCCTGCTGTCTGCACTGTATCTGCGTCTGTGCATCCGAAGTCGGCCTGTGGGTGGCAAATCGCAGACTGCTTGGATAATTGGGGATCGGATACGCTGGATTGCTGTACGTCGTCAGGGCATCATGCGGTGAAAGCTGCTTTATTTTCGGAAAAACGGTGTCCTGAATCCAGCCGATCATATAGTAGTTTGCGAGGCGGTAACGGTAGGTTCCGTTGTACGTCTGCATCATTGCCGCGATGCTGTCAAGGCTGGTGTAAGGCACATTTCCGATATTGTGGCTTGTGATATTTGTCCCTGTAATGTCAAAGATGCAGTCCGGGGCGAGTCCGCCGAAGGCGGTCGGGCTGTCTATAAAGGTGCCTGCCGACATGGTTACATGATACAGGGTATTGATGTTGGAGAATGCCTCTTCCCCAATTGATGTGACGCTGTCCGCGATCACCAGTGAGCGTATGGGTCGGTTGTGCCATGGCCGGTTTCCAAGGTGGTCCTTGTCATAGCTGGGAACTGCGCCCTGCCCCCGGATATAAAGTGTGTCGCCCTGAATCGTGGCGGAGAGCTCTGTGTCAGTTCCTTCCGTGTAGTGCCATATCTCGGCTCCGCTCTCCTGCATCCAGATAGCGTTGTCAGGATTGCTGGCGGCTGCCATAACGTTTGTCGATGGGACTGCCAGTGATGCAGTCAGGGCACAGGCTGTTAAAATACCAAGCAGTTTCTTCATAGGCTCTGCCTCCTTTTGCTGATGTAGACTCTGAGAATCTATTGATGATAGGATCGTTATCTATATTTTACAATTATGTGAAGTGTCTGTCAATTGAATAATCATGGTACCAGAGACCGCAGACCCGCGCTGAGAAGTGCCTGGCGGCGGGCGCTTTTTGGATATACGCCTACAGGGAAAGAGGAAGAAAGCAGTCAGATTTCGTAAAATGCACAGTTATCGGGCAGATATGAGGCGGGTATTGCGCGAATTTGTCGAACGATTCTGCCTGCAAACGTCTTGTGGGAAAGTATGGAAATGTTTATACTGTATATTACAGGAATCAGATAATATGGCGTACAGGACAGAGATTGAGACTGAATCAGAAACGAGGGGGATATTGTGATGACGAAGGAAACAACAACCATGCTATTGACACTTGTCTTTATGGCGGTCGGCATTTTGTACCAGGTGGCGATCGGCGTGATATACCAAAGAATGATCCAGCAGGCGGACACGCTGTCGGGGACGGACAACAAGCTGCTCAGGCAGTGCAAGGAGCGCTTTATCAACTGTTATAAATTAAATGGGGGTGTGGCGAACATTCCTGTCTTTGTGGATAAGTACATCAACCGGATCCGCATCCTGGGGATGAGCATCAATTTTATGAAACATCTGTCGGGACAGCTGATGCTGGCGGGAGTTTTTGTGGCTGGATTCGGTGTATTCAGCGGTATTATCGAGGGGCACAGATTTGTGGATCTGCTTCCGTATTACATCATCAGCCTTTTTGGCATTTACCTGTATCTGAGCGCAATGTCCATCGTGGACATGCCCGGCCGCAGGCAGATGCTCAGGACAAATCTGACTGATTATCTGGAAAACACAGTGGCGCAGCGGCTAGAGCACGGTATTGTGGAGAAGGAAAAGCTGTTGTGGGAGCTGGCGCAGGAGAAGAGCGCCAAGGCGGAGAAGCGCAGCAGAGCGGAAATCCGGGCTGCGGAGGAGACACCGGCGCAGGAGGAGGACTCCTTTCTCGATGCCGACGAGAGCGCGGAGAAAAAGGCTCCGGTCTTTTCGCAGGAGGAAGCGCATGAGCTTGAAGAAATTCTCCGCACAATCATCGGAAACCGGATATAATATTCGTCACAGGAACAAAACGGCTGTAAATTTTCAGATAACTTTTGCATGGGAATTGATTTATTTGGGAAATTTTGCTAGAATAGGAAATGTAGAACAACACTACATATCAGATCTCACAAAATCTGGATATGGATAAGGTATAGTGAAGTAAAGGAGAAAGCAAATGAGCAAGGTAACGTTCGATTATTCAAAGGCATCGCAGTTTATCAGTGACCATGAGGTTGAGTACATGAAAAAGCTCACGCTTGACGCGAAGGAGGTACTTGTCAGCAAATCCGGCGCAGGCAACGACTTTTTGGGCTGGATCGATCTTCCGGTAGAATATGACAGGGAGGAGTTTGCCAGAATCAAGGATGCGGCAAAGAAGATTCAGGGCGACAGCGAGGTTCTGCTGGTGATCGGCATCGGCGGATCGTACCTGGGAGCGAGGGCAGCGATCGAATTTCTGCGCCATGGTTTTTACAACATGGTGGACAAGAGTATCAGAAAGACGCCCGAGATTTATTTCGTCGGAAATTCTATCAGCTCCACATATATTAAACATCTGATTGATGTGATCGGGGACAGGGATTTCTCCATCAACATGATCAGCAAGTCCGGCACGACGACAGAGCCTGCGATCGCATTCCGTGTCTTCAAGGAGATGATGGAGAAAAAGTACGGCAAGGAAGGTGCGGCAAAGAGAATCTACGCGACGACGGACAAGGCTAAGGGTTCCCTGAAGAATCTCGCGACGGAGGAAGGCTATGAGACATTTGTGGTTCCCGATGATGTGGGAGGCCGGTTCTCTGTCCTCACAGCGGTCGGCCTGCTTCCAATCGCAGTGAGCGGTGCGGATATCGACAAGCTGATGGAGGGCGCTGCAAGCGGAAGAAAGCGCGCGCTGGAAGTTCCGTTTGAGGAGAACGACGCGATGAAGTATGCCGCAGTCAGAAACATACTGCTGAGAAAGGGCAAGGCGGTTGAGATTCTGTGCAACTATGAGCCGAGTGCACACTATGTGTCCGAGTGGTGGAAGCAACTCTTTGGCGAGTCGGAGGGCAAGGATCAGAGAGGACTTTTCCCTGCGAGCGTAGACCTGACGACAGATCTGCATTCCATGGGGCAGTTTATCCAGGATGGTGCGCGGGTGATGTTTGAGACGGTCCTCAATATTGAGAAGGCGAGAGAGGAAATCACAATCGGAACCGAGCCGGTTGATCTGGATGGACTGAATTATCTGGCTGGAAAGACGGTTGATTTTGTCAATAAGAGTGCGATGAACGGTACGGTGCTCGCGCATACAGACGGACAGGTTCCAAATCTCATGGTAAACATGCCCGAGGTGAGCGAATTTTATCTGGGAGAACTGTTCTATTTCTTCGAGTTTGCGTGCGGTCTGAGCGGATATCTGCTCGGAGTGAACCCGTTCAATCAGCCCGGTGTGGAGAGCTACAAGAAAAATATGTTTGCTCTGCTCGGAAAGCCTGGATATGAGGCGCAGAGAGAGGAACTTTTAAAGAGACTGTAAATAGAGTATGAAAAGAAAAGGCTGTGTATACACAGCCTTTTTTATTCCCGTTACACAACCTTCACAAGCCGTATCTGCGTCGCGTGAAACACATCATTTTCAAACGCGCCCTTCATTTCGACGGACATCAGCAGCTCCAAGTCCTGAAAGGAGGCTTCCGTGTCCTCGTGGCTTGCCCCGTTGTCGCGGATGGTCCGCAGGTAAAACCGGGTGGACGCGTCGAAAACCACCGGAATCAGCTCCGACTCTGGGATCTCGACATTGGACGCGGGGGAACTGCTCGAGGTGGAACCATCTTCAAGAATCATCTGCTGCGTCTCTGCGATATAGAACGTGTTCTCACCGATCCTGCGGATATCGCCGGAAAAATCGGCATCGATCGCTGCCGCGACATCTGCGGGCAGAACATGCCATCTTCCCTCAGAAGTTTCCGGTTCCGTGGTCTCCGGCACGGTGGCGGGCACTGGATTTTCTGCGCCGGTGCTGTCTGGCAGTGTCTCTGTGGAAGTGACAGATGTCAGATCAATCACGTTGGCGGCACCCGTATCCGCGGCGGGCGTGGAACCACAGCCTGCGATCAGCATACCGGACAGGCAGGCTGCACCCAATAGTTTTACTCTGTTTTTACTCTGTTTGTTTTTCATCATAATCCTCCATGCCGCTTCTGGCGGCTCAAATCGTTTTTTATCAGTCTGACAAAACCGTGTTTTCCTGTGTTTCAAACACAAGTTAATTATAGTACGTCTTTCTCTATTTTTTATCTAATACTCTGTCCGGTCAGAAATTAGAATCGTGGACCGCCTGTTTCGCACCATTGCACGCTCCATGCAGCTTGGAATGTAACAGTTCAGCCATACCCATTCATAAGTTGTCGGATTGTACGATCTGACAATT
>CAMWOK010000157.1 GCA_947175845.1 uncultured Lachnospiraceae bacterium
AGCCGCTTCGTCCGGATTTGTGTTGCCGCGCAGCGGCAAAATGTTGGTTAGCGTGCATGGAGCTGGAAATCCGGTTGATTCCCTGCACAATCTTGCCGTCCACCATGCGGTTGATCATAAACAGCAGTGCACTGAAGATGATGAGCATACTCAGGGACACCACGAAGGTCTGATTCAGGCGTCCGGCGTAATACTCGCCCGATGGCAGGAAGGTTCCGATGATCTGGCCGTTGTAGTCCTCCGCCATGTAATAGCCGGCGGTGCCGTCCACGACTGCCTTTCCACTGCCCACAAGGTTTGCGGGGAAGCCGGCGTCAGCGGCGGGCGTCCCGATCAGGGTGGGATTTCGGTGTGCCAGGATCAGCCCGGTCGCGGGGTCCACAGCGTAGATATATCCGGTCTCGCCGTACTCAATGTCCCGGAGCACGACCGAGATCTCCGTGCCGGCAAGCATCCGCTCGAGCACCTCCGGGCGCACGCCGACCTGCACAAACCCGCTGGCGTCGGTTCGCGCCACGCCGATGTACTGCATCACAATCCCGGCTGCAGCGTTGAGCTGCGGCGCCTGCACAAGCTCGATCGAAGGGTCGTCCACAATCACCATGAATGCGTTGGACTGCGCACCGCTTTTCATGTCAAAGCCGATGTAGGCGTCGATCGTGCTGCTGGTGATGATACCGTCCTCGTCGATAATGTGCAGTTCACTGACCATCAGCCGGTCCTGAATCTCGAACAGCCTTGCCGTATTGCCGTCGATCGTGCTGTCCATGGCGAGCATGTCGGCAAAGGCTCTTGTCTTTGCCAGATTGTCCTGGCTGAGGTTTTCGGTCAGCTGTGCGATGGTGGCCTCATTGGCGGCTAGTTTTTCCCTGACATCCTCGAGCTTAGCATGGCTGGCGGCAGTGTTGCCGGCCCTGCTGACGCCGGTCTGCAGGATGAAGATGGCGGTGATTGTGAGGATCAGCGCTGTGAGCATGTAGTAAAAGAGCCGCTGGGTGAATATTTTTTTCATAAAGATTCAGTACCTTCCTTCCCTGATGTTGCGAGAAATTCTCGAGTATGGCAGATATTGACATCATTATAACGTTTTATACAGGGTTCGGCAAGCCTTTTCCCGATCTGCGCAAAACTTTGCAGAAGGAAAGAAAAATCCAGAATCTGCAAGTTGACAACAGCGGGCCAAAGTGGTATGGTTAGAACAAGTTAGTTGCGACTAACTATTTTTTCCCTGTTCGGGAACAATCTGTTTCTGGAACGGGATACTTGTCGAGACATATATTAATAAGGAAAAAAAGGAGGAATTTAGCATGGATATCAATCTGGATATCAGCGCAGCGGCGGGCCTGATGATACCGTTTGTCGGGACGGCGCTGGGTTCGGCTATGGTGTTTTTCATGAAAAACCAGATGAATAAAAAGATAGAGAAGCTGCTGATGGGCTTTGCCGCCGGGGTGATGGTGGCGGCCTCGGTGTGGTCGCTTCTGATACCGGCCATCGACATGGCGGCGGAGCAGGAGAAAATCGCGTGGATTCCGGCGGCGGTGGGCTTCATCCTGGGGATGGCGTTTCTGCTGCTGCTCGACAGCGTGATCCCGCACCTGCATCTCGACACGGAGAAGCCCGAGGGCATCAAATCCAGGGCGAAAAAGACGACCATGATGGTGTTTGCGGTCACGCTGCACAACATACCCGAGGGGATGGCGGTCGGCGTCACGTTTGCGGGCGCTCTGCTGGGGGACGCACAGATTACCATGGCGGGGGCTTTCACGCTCGCGCTCGGCATCGCGATACAGAATTTCCCGGAGGGGGCGATCATCTCCATGCCGTTAAAGAGCCAGGGAACTTCGAAGCGGCGGGCGTTTGCATACGGTTTGCTCTCGGGGCTTGTGGAGCCGGTGGGCGCGGTGCTCACGATTCTGCTCGCGGGGATGATTGTGCCGATGCTTCCCTATTTTCTGGCATTTGCGGCGGGCGCCATGATATATGTCGTCGTGGAGGAACTGATACCGGAGTCGCAGGCGGGCGAGCACACCAACATCGGTACAATCGGCGTCGCGGCGGGATTTGTCGTGATGATGGTGCTGGATGTGGCGCTTGGGTGACTGGAACAGCAGAATTATGAGGAACTTAACCTTTTTTGTTGGAACGGCCGTCAATCAGGACTGTGCCGAGCAGCACCACAGCGAGCATCGCACACAGATAATGGGGAAAGAGAGCGACGCTTACATACCGGGCAGCCAGTCCGAACAGCACAGGCGCGAGCAGTATACTCGCGTAGGAGGCGGACATCTGGATACTCATAACCGCCTGGGAGCGTTCCGCTCCAAAGTGATCGGGCGTGAGATGAATCATGTTGGGGAACAGAGGGCCGTTTCCGAGTCCGGTCAGAAACAGTGCAATGCCGGCAACCGCGGGCGGCAGGGGCAGAAGCATCATGAGGATGGCAGTCACCGTGATGCACTGCCCTGCCTTTATAAGCTGCCGGCTGGTGTATTTCAGAGCCAGTATCCCCGAGAAGAAACGGCCGAGTGCCATGCCGGCATAATAGAGCGTGATAAACCTGGCAGCGGTGTCCACTGTCATCTGCTTTTCATGAACGAGGTAGGTGCTGCCCCAGACGCCGCAGGTGTACTCAATTGCACAGGAGCCGATAAAGACCAGACAGACTCTTCGAACTTTTCTGTCCCTGAACAGCGAAAAAACGTCAGTTACAGCAATGTGTTCCGTCCCGTCGGCACTTCTGTTTGTCTTTTTCCAGAGTGGTATCGAGAGGATTGTCATGATGGCAATTCCCGACTGGACACAGAAGACGAGCTGGTATCCATCACGCCAGTTTCCGGTCGCGGAAAGCATCAGTGACATCAGGTAGGGACTGAGCGAGACTCCAATTCCATAGAAGCAGTGTAAAAAGTTCATGTGGGAAGCCTTGTAGTGGAGCGCCACATAATTATTTAATGCGGTGTCAACCGCGCCTGCGCCAAGTCCCAGCGGGACGGCAGAAAGACACAGGAATGCCATGTCTGCGGATATGGAGAATCCCAGGAGTGCACCGGCGGTCATGGCGGTGCTCACTGCGGTGACTCTTGCGGTCCCGAAGCGCCAGAGGAGTCTTGTGGAGAGCAGGCTGGAGACAATGGTTCCGCCGGAGATGATGCTCGTCACAAAACCCGCGTGCGAGATGGGAACACCAAATGCCGGATAGATGGCTGGCCACGCGGTTCCAAACAGAGAATCCGGGATACCCAGTCCGATAAAGGTAATGTAAATGATGATTAATAGAACAGTTGCCATGGGTGTGATTCCTCCTGGGGTGCGTTTATTATTGTGCAGATAAAAAAATTTATAATACATGCAGGTATGAATATGTTCATTTGTATTATCAGTAGAGGCGTGAGGCTTGTCCGTCCATATTATCACAGGAGAAGCGGTTGTTTCTATGAAAATATTGCCGTATAATATAACAAATACGCCAATATTAGAGAAAAAGGTGGGAATATAAATGAAATTTTATAACTTTCTGACCAATGCAGAGCAGACGCAAAGATTGTCTGGGGACAGGCAGGAACAGCCGTTGTATGAGAATATGCAGTTTCCGTGTGCTGCGGGAGTGGATTTGTACTGTGCAGATGCGAGTCTTTGGCACTGGCATGATGAGATGGAGGTTGGCTTTGTGCGAAGCGGCAGCCTGACGGTCTGCGTGAATGACGCTCAGTTTTTGCTTCGGGAGGGCGAAGGTATTTTTGTCAATACAGGAGTGCTGCACGCCTATATGGACAATAAGTGCACAAATGCTGTTTTTCCCAACATTGTTTTTCTGCCAGTCCTTGTCTATGGATCGAGGGAGAGTGTGTTCTGGACGGATTATGTGCGGCCGCTGACGCAGGCGGTCAGGCTTTCGCATCTGATTTTTACGAAGGAAATTTTTTGGCAGGCTGAAGTGTTAAAAGGGATAGAACGGACGGTTCAGCTGTTTGCACAGGGGGTGTCAGGCAGTGAGTTTGCGGTGCGCGCGCAGCTGTCGGACATGGTTTGCAGGATCTGTCAGCACAGCCAGGAACAGCTTTGGGGATCGGGACACAAGGATATTGAGATTGAGCGCCTGCGAAGAATGCTGGCTTTTGTTGATGCACAGTATTCGAAGCCGGTGCAGCTGCAGCAGATAGCAGACAGCGCATTTGTCAGCTGCCGGGAATGTCAGCGGCTTTTTCAGAAGGTCATCGGAACCAGCCCAAGACAGTATGTAATACAGCTGCGTCTGCAGAAAGCAAGACAAATGCTGACAGAATCGTCAGCATCCATCTGTGATATTTGTGACAGATGTGGCTTTCAGGACCAAAGTTATTTCACTAAGGTTTTCCGGGAGCGGTTTGGAATGCCGCCTGCGAAGTTTCGGAGACAGTATATGTATGAGGGGTGACAGTTCTGTCGAAATCGCTGTTATCGCCATACTGCACAGATATCAGACAGAAGCTTATCCAGCGCGTCGCCTGTCAGCGACGCACTGGATAAGCGCTGCCAGTTCATCGGGGAGACTGCCTGGAAGAAGCGTCATGCTGAACTATTTGAGATGAAAACGGTTCACCAGCTCGTGCAGCCGCCGGGACTGGTCTGACAGCTCCGCACTTGTCTCCGCGCTGTTTTGGGCAAAGGAGGAGTTGGACTGCACCACGCTGCTGATCTGGTCGACATTAGCGGTAATCTGATCCAGCACGCTTTTCTGATTCTGGGACGCATTGCTGATTTTTTCCATGGACCCGAGGATTTCCTCGGAACCTTTCACCACGGTCATGAGCGATTTCGCGGTGTTGTCCGCGATCCCCATGCCGTTTTTCACCGCGTCTTGTGAGCTTGCGATCAGGGAGGCCGTCTGGTTGACCGCACGCGCGCTCTTTGCTGCCAGCTCGCGGATTTCATTTGCCACCACAGCGAACCCTTTGCCGGCCATACCTGCCCGGG
This sequence comes from uncultured Lachnospiraceae bacterium, assembly GCA_947175845.1. Lineage (GTDB taxonomy): Bacteria > Bacillota > Clostridia > Lachnospirales > Lachnospiraceae > COE1. The sequence continues at coordinate 4,957 of CAMWOK010000157.1, forward strand.
ACGCCTCGATAGAGGCATTGAGGGAGAGCAGGTTTGTCTGTGCTGCGATGTCTTCGATCGTCTTGACAATCTTCTCGATCTCCCCTGAGGAATGGCTGATTTCCGACATGGCGCGAATCAGGTTCTCCATCTCTTTGTTGCTCTCCTCGATGTGCCTGTTCACCTCGGACACAAAATCATTTGCGATGTGGGCGTCCTGCGCGTTTGCCGTCACATCCTGCGAGAGGCTTTCTATGGAGGCGGCGAGCTGGTCGATCGCCGACGCCTGTTCCGCGGCGCCGTCTGAGAGCACCTGTGCCCCGGAGGAGACATTTTGCGAACTTGCAGACACTTCGTCCGCCGAGCGCACGATCTCGTGCAGCGTCTCGTTCAGGGACTGGGAAATTTTCTCAATGGATACCTGAATCGGAATGAAATCTCCTATGTAATTCTGGGCAATCGTGATATCCATGTTGTTGTTCGCCATCTGGGACAGCTGCTCGGAGATATCGTTGACGTAGTTGTTGATAATCGCGCTGATATGGTTGAACGCCTGCGCTAGACGCCCCAGCTCGTCGTCTGACTGAATGTCGATGTGTATGTTCAAATCTCCGGCTTCGAGTTTTGCAGCGCCCTCCGTTATGACCTGAATCGGGTCCAGGGACTGCTTGATGATGCGGTTGACTGTCTTTAACAGGAGGAATCCGAGCACGATAACCATAAAGGTCAGCTTTCCGGCGCCCTCTATGATCGGCCCGTAAAATTCCATGCTGTTGACTGTCATGTGCAGTGTCCACTGCGTTTTGTCATTGACTGACAGCGGTACGGTCACACAGATGCCGCTTCTGCCTGTGCCGTAGTTCTTTCTTCCGCGGATCACGGCACGGCTGCGCGTATCCTCCGACAGCGCATTGAGCGCTTGTGCATCCTGCTCCATCGTGCCGTAGCCAACCTCGGCAGCCGTCTTTCCCACGGTCGTATCATCGGCGGAGTCAACCAGGATCGTTCCGTCCGCCGCGAGTGCCACCAGATGGGCAGACTGATAGTCGGTGCTCACCAAAAGCCGCTCCTGCATGTCGGCGAGCCCCACATCCACACCGGACACGCCAAAAAATTCCCCCTGCGTATTCCAGACCGGGGCGATGATGCTGATCATCATTATGTTTTTCCCCATCAGCTCATACACATAAGGGTCCATGATATAAGGCTCGCCGCTCTGTTTGATTTGCTTCCAGTAATCTTTGTCGTAGTTGTCAAAAGCGTCTTCATGCTTCTCGTACACATATCCGGTATGTTGCTCGTTCGGGTACACAACTGCCTCGTAAGCCATGTCTTTTTTGTGAATGCGGTATGGCACGCCGTCGGCGTCGGCAATGACATTCTGCTCAAAATAGGCAAAACCTGTCGGAAATCCGTCGCCCCCCTCAAGCAGCCCCACCAGGGCCGTATCAATTGCAGTGCGCTGTTCCTTTGGATCCAACATGGAAATATTCCTGAGCGAGCTTGCAAATCCGATAACTTTTCCGTAGGATTCCTCGATGTCGCTCACCAGCGAGAAGGCGTTCTCGTAAGCGACCGCCGACAATTTCTCTCTGTTGACCTGTATCAGGGATTTTGCGGAAAGCAGAGCGGACATCAAGATTGTAAACAAAAAAATAACAGCTGTGATAACTGCCATCTTTGAGATAATCTTCTGGCTGAGACTGTTGCTTTTCTCAGAATTTAATTCCTGAAACATAAAAATTCCTCCGTATAATATTTTGCGCCGCCCGTCACAGTCGTTGTGCGCCTCTTTTGTATGTCAGGTCATAAGCGGCAGTGCGTCGTCTATGTTTAAATATTATATCGGTATTTCCAGAATAAGTCAATCCCCCTCTTTTCTATATAAAGAATGTGTGTTATAATTACCACGATCCAAGGCGTGACTGCGACAGAGACATGCTCTAGAGCGTGTTTGAAAAATGCTTTCTGTCAGATGTTCGGCACAGTTTGTGGGAGATTTGTGCCAAATGAAGGAGGCGTAGCGGGCTACGTC
>CAMWOK010000158.1 GCA_947175845.1 uncultured Lachnospiraceae bacterium
TGGTATACAGTGACGCAGGAACACGCCCTGTCACCTGGTAGAACAGACCGAAATCGGAGTTGAAAATCTTGCCGCAGTCGAGAATCAGCATCATGATAAACACCGGCTTGATCGCAGGGAGCGTAATGTGCTTTGCCTGCTGTCTCTTCGTGGCTCCGTCCATCACCGCCGCCTCATAGAGCGAGGGATCGATTCCCGTGATGCTTGCCAGATAGAGCACCATTCCGTATCCCATACCTTTCCATGTGTTGAGGAAAATCAGGATAAACGGCCAGTATTTCGGCTCCTGGTACCACATAATCCGCTCTCCGCCGAGAGATGTGATGATTCCATTGATGTAGCCTCTCTCCGGTGTCAGCAGCGCGTACACGAAGTAGCTGATGACAACCCATGACATAAAGTACGGCAGGAACATCATGGTCTGATACACTTTGGAACCTTTCTTGTTGCGCATGCTGCTCAGCATCAGCGCCCCGCCCACTGCAACGCTCGCACTGATAATGATAAACGCGATATTGTAGAGTATGGTGTTCCTCAAAAGCATGGTAAACGAATTAGATGTAAAGAAATAGTTGAAATTGCCGAAACCCGCCCATTCACTGTGCAGCAGATTGTAGATAAAGCCATGTCCTCCCTGCTGAAGCTTGTAGTTCTTGAACGCGATGATGATACCGAACATCGGCAGGTATGAAAAGATCAAAAACCAGGTTAATGTCGGCAGTGACAGCAGAAACAGTTCTGTGTCGTCGCGTGACCATCGCTTCCACCATGGCCTGCCAGAGTTGGTCCTCCCTCCGTCAGATGTTTTGCGATTTCCCATTTGTTTTACCTCCTTCTATTTATTTTTGTCAACGCTATATTAACATTTATAAATCCATGTGTCAATTGTTTTTGCATTTTTCAGTGATTTACCCAACTTTTATCTTTAGAATTTGGTTATTTTTATAAAGTTTTATTTATAATTGCAATAAAAATATGCATGGTTTACAATTACATTTCTTAACAATCCCAACGGTGTCCTCCGGCAAAATGCGCCAAAAACACACTTATTTTATCAAAAAGCCCCGATTTATTCACAAAAATTAACAGAGCTGCGCTGCAGGCAAATATTTTATTAACATATGTAAAGTATTTTGTTGTGTTTTTTGTTTTTCTGTGTTATACTATACAGCAAACGGCGTATTACACAGCAATCGCGGAAGGGAGTTTCTATATATATGGAAAAAGTTACGATGAAAGATATCGCAGATGCCCTCAATGTATCCAGAGTCACCGTCAGCAAAGCATTCAACAACCAGGCCGGCGTGTCAGACACCCTGCGGGATATGATATTTGCAAAGGCAAAGGAGCTTGGCTATGCCAAGCTCCCCTATCAGGTGCTCGAACAGCCCCAGCAGGCCCAGCGCACCGTCTCGCTGATCGTGTCGCGGCCGGACTCCGCGCTGTTCTGGACCAACATCATCCACCGCATGGCGCAGGAACTCTCCAACCACAACGTCAATCTGCTGTACACCTACGTCCCCTCCGTCTACGCCAAAGGCTTCAGCCTGCCGTCCGTCCTGCAGAGCAACAGCGTCGACGGGGTTGTGGTGCTGAACGTGTACGACCCGATCATCCTGAACATGGTAAACGATCTTCCGGCGCCCAAGGTGTTTCTCGACTCGGTTCCGTCCATATCCGACTATCACTTAAACGGCGATCTGGTCCTCATCGAGGGGTTCCGGACGGAGGCGCGCATCACCGATATCCTGATACAGAACGGGCACACCGAGATCGGATTCCTCGGCGATATCGACTACGCGTTCACCAACAAGGAACGCTACCTGGGCTACTGCGACTGCATGAAGAAGCACGACCTTGTCGTCCGTTCGGAGTACTGTCTCACCGGAAGCTTTGACATCTTTTCCTATGAGAAACGGCTGTACTCGTTTCTGGATGAGCTGAAAAACTGGCCGACCGCGTTCGTGTGCGCAAGCGACTTTGTCGCCAATTTCGTACAGTCCTACCTCGATAACAACCCGCACCGCATACCGCACCCTGTCGTGCTCACCGGATTTGACAACACCGGGGAGTATGTCAATGTGGCCGGGCGCATCATCACCGCCAATGTTCCGACCGGCCTGCTCGGAAAGCGCCTCGCCCTGCAACTGCTGTTCCGCACCGAGCACCCTGAGGCTTCACAGGAACTCACGTTTGTAAAGCCCTCGATCATCATACCACATCTCAAAGAGTAGAAAGCGCAGACAGGCGCGGGAACAAGCAGACCTGCTTCCCGCGCCTGTCTTTTAACCTGTTATAAAAGAAAGCATCCCCAAATCATTCTCCTGCAGTCTCTGCAGATTCTCCTCAAGCGTCCCCTCGCGCAGTTCCAGCGCGTAACAGAACTCTCCAAAACCGGACAGATCCATCTTGAAGTTGGTCTCCCACGTGTTGTTCATGATCCAGCTGTACGCCGGACGCCGGTTGTTCTGCTCCTGGTTGTCGCACAGCACGATCGGGTGGTGCTGCATCTCCCCCATATAGATAAGCGGCGTGTCGAATGTGTTGATCACAAGCCCCTGCGATCCGCTCTGATACAGCAGCCCCTGATCCGCCATATAGTATTCCATGTTGCTGCCCGGAAGCTGATCCACCCCGGGGCGCATCGCCGCGCCGCCGTTGTGGATGTAAAGCGCGCTGTCAGGCAGGTTCAGGCAGAGCGGCAGATACACACTCTCGATATCCTCGCTCAGCGTCTTTGCAATGCGGAAGGTGAACTCCAAGCGCGGCAGCTTCCGGTACAGTTTGATGATCACGCTGGCGTGATGCGTTCCCTCCAGCATAAAGACAAGCTCCACCCGGTCAAACACCGCGCCGTGGTCAAGTATCCGGATGTCCTGCAAGATTCCCTGGTGCTGTACCGCGTGCAGACCTCTGATGTTGCGCCCCAGCAGGCGGCGCTCCTCATAGATTCCTCTGCGGATGCTGGTGCATTCATATATCGGGGTAAAAAACTTCCCAAGCCCCTCCTGCAGCAGCTCTGTCCCGTCCTTTTTGTTCTGGAACGACACGATTCCCCGCCCAGTCTGATAGCGGATACAAAACCAGTCATTCTCCATCCGGTATGGAAGCTGGTACGACTCCGCGTCGTAGTCATTGACGATATCGCGCACGCGCTCCGCGCCCACCCAGGCCGTGCGGGTGTAGAGATTCTGCGGCGGTGCCGCCTGCTCCTCGTACGTGAAGATCCGCTCCTCAAGCGGCTCAAATTCCGCAAGAAAGCTTATCAGGACGCCCCTTGGATGCGCGGAAAGCTGTACTGGTATCTCCTCCCTTGTCTTCGTGTCAATCACTTTCACGCCCGGCAGGGAGATTGTCTCCACATAAAATTCCACCGGAAACACACCCCTTGCGCTGCTCATGGAAACCGCCTTCACCTGGCCTTTGGAGTTGTAATAGCGCAGCATATCCCCCATCAGATGGCACTGCTCGCTCTTTCGCATCGCGTTCGCCTCGTGCGCCTTTGACGCGTAGCTGGTCTTGCGGATATCCAGGTTCGTCACCATGGTGTCGTACGGATTGGTGATCGTGGCGGAATGCCCCCAGGTGTGCTCCGCGTAGAGCAGCGCACTCTCCTCGCCCATCTCCCGCAGACGCTCGTTGCAGTGCCCTGTCTTTCGTTCCAGCCTGTCGCAGATATGCGCAAGGCGCAGGCCCTCTTTGTAGTGCTTGACCGCATACGGGGTGCTTCCCACGCCGTTCCCCCACCAGTCGTTGATGCTTCCCCGGTAGATTGGCGCGTCCGCCGTCTTTTCCCGAATCAGCCCATACAGCTCCGTGAGCGTCACCATGCGGAGTGTCACTTCCCCGCCAAAGCGCTGGTTGTACGCGTTCACCGTGGCGATGACCTCGGGGTTTGCCGGCGCGTTGTCGGAGAACACGCCGCTGACGCTTGTGATGTAAAAGTCATACGGATAGCCGCTCTCTTCGTACTCTGCAATGCTCTCTCCCAGCTTTGCGTGCAGCGCATCGAGCGCATCCGCATTCACATTTTTGCCAAAATAGCTCTCCGTCATAAAATTGATATTTTTGTTGAACACGATGCCCAGCGCGTTTCCCAGATTGTAGTGTTCGCCGCTCCACACCAGGATCCGACCGCCGCTCTCATTTTCCCAGAAATAAGGGGTCTGATTTTTGTAGAGCGGATACATGCCGTGGTGCGTGTGAATGTTGGTGAACAAAAATTCGATGCCGTTTTTTATCAGGACGTCGCGCGCGCCCATCGAGATCCCGTTGATGTCCGCGTTCATGGCAGTCGTCACCCGGATGCCCTCTGCCGCAAACACCTTTTGCAGCCGGGCAGTCCTGCGGTCGAGCATCCCGACATCCACCAGGTCATTAAAATTCAGATACGTGGCGGAGATGCCGATGTTCCCCCGTTTCACCAGGTCGAAAAAGTCTGCCCGCTCCTGTGCATTTGCGCTCCTCAAAAACTGCTCCACACAGTAGCTGGTCTCACAGTTCCACTTGAAGTCCTGCTCCGGCGTGCCGTTCTCGTATCCGTTTTTGACAATGGATATCACATTGCGGATGTTGTTCACCTGATTGTAGAGGATCTGTTCCTGCAGATCCGTGTATCCCACGTCTGTGTGGGAGTGATGTACAATGTAAACTTCTTTAATCTGTTTTCCCATAATTGATCCCTCATTCCTGTTTGATACAGCATCTATTGGCTGCATAACCGCGTCAGTCCCTGCAGCGTGCGCAGGGATGTATCCTGCGTAATGTAAAAGCGGATCGCACGCCCGCGGCAGGCGTCCTCCACCGGCGGCAGAAACAGTACGCCGCTGCCTGTAATCTGCCCGCCAAAACACACCACATCCGGGTGAAATGTATCCCAAAAGGGCGACAGGGCTTCCCGAATGCGCTTCCCAAATGCCATAAAGCATTGCCGCGCCGCCTCATCCCCCTGCAAGACCCGCTGCGACAGCGCTTTTCCGTCCAGCGCCGTTCCCAGATGCTCCTGTGTCAGCGCCATCAGCCCGCGCCGGGAGAGATAGTCGTCGATACACCCTTCCAGAAAGGGCGCGTCATACACATACCCGCTGCGCGGAACTCCCTGCGTGCCGGCAGGCGCCAGTTTTCCATCCAGGCCAAACGCGCTGCCGCACCCTGTCCCAATGCATATAAACAGTGCGCGCGCTGCCCCGAAAGCCTCCCCAAAGCCCATCTCGCCCAGCGCAAACGCCGCGGCGTCATTGACAAACAAAATGTCCTCCTGCCCGACGCCCAGGCGCTCTGACAGGCCCGCGCGGACGCTGATCTGATAAAGGTGCTCATACTTGCCAAGCCCCCGCATCAGACAGACGCCCTTCCCGTAGTCAAACGGACCCGGAAATGCCATGCGGATACCCGCAAGCCTTGTCCCGGACGGCCAGAGCCTTCTTATAATGTCCGCAAAATGGTCCAGAATGCACCCGGCGCCCTCATCTGCCCGCGCCGGAAAATAGCGTATCTTTCCGGACATGACGCCGCGCGCATCGACGCAGGCCGCCTTGATCTGCGTCCCGCCGACATCCAGACAAAGATACTGTTCTCTCTCCATACCGCCAAATCTCCCCTGTTTACAAATCCCTTTTACACAATCATAAACTTCCCCGAAAGCAACACATTTGCGGCGTTGTCCCCCACCATGACCTGAAACGCACCGGGTTCCACATGCCACTCATACCGCCGATCCAGCGTGCGCATCTGCCTTTTGCCGATGGCGATCTCCACCTTGCGGCTCTCGCTCGGATGCAGCGCGATCTTTGCAAAACCCGCCAGTTCCTTCAGGGGTTTCACCGTGCAGGACACCATGTCCCGCAGATACACCTGCGCAGTCTCCTCGCCAAAGCAGTCCCCGGTGTTTGTGACGATAAAGGACACGCGCACCTGTGCGCCCTCCTCCACTTCCCGGGCAGACAGACCGTCTCCCTCTATCTGCAGGCTGCTGTAGACAAACGTCGTGTAGGTCAGGCCGTAGCCGAAGGGATACAGCGGGTTCCAGTCCATCTCCACATAGCGCACGCCCCCGCCCGGCAGACGGTTGTAGTTGCAGGGCACTTGCCCCACCGATTTCGGAAAGGACATGGGAAGCCTTCCCGACGGCGCTGTCTTTCCAAACAGGACCTCCGCGATGGCCAGCCCTCCTTTTTCTCCCGGAAACCAGCACTCGAGAATCGCCGGGATGTTCTCCTGCTCCCACGTCAGCGACAGCGGCCTTCCGTTTTGAAGCACCAGCACGATCGGCGTCCCCACAGCGGCGATTTCCTTTAGAAAATCCAGCTGCCTGCCCGGGAGATTTAAGTCTGTGCGGTCAAAATTTTCGCCGCTCGTCTCCACATTATCCCCCAGGCAGACCACCGCCACGTCCGCCTTTTTCACCAGCTCAGCCGCCGGATTCCAGTTCTCCCTGCCCTTGTTGTATCCAAACAGAACCCGCGCGCCGCGCGCGTCATTGCAAAATTCCAGCCGGACATCGTAGCTTTTGCCCGCCTCGTAGACAAAATCGGCTGTCCGGCTGCGGTCGGCCTGCGCGCCGCCCCGATGCCAGCCGTCAATCACCAGACTGCCGTCCACATACAGGCGCATACTGTCCTGCCCGGGAATCGCGATACAGCCCGCAAAGCTTTCGGGCACTTTGAGCGTTCCGGTCCAAACTGCCGAAAAGCAGTCTGCCTGCAGATCGGGATGTGGCTTTGCATAGATCCAGTTGAAACGAACCACAGGGTCGTTTCGCGTCGCCACTGGCTCCCCCTGCATCTCCCATCCATTGTAGTAGCGTGCTGTCAGCCCCGGATTTCCCTGTTCGTCCACAAGCCATGCAGACGGAAACGGCTGAATGCTCTCGCCGAGATAGCTGCCTCCTTTTTCATACAGAGCGGTCCGCCCCGCCCCTGACAGCCGCCGGATTCCTTCCCGCACCGTCAGCATGT
>CAMWOK010000159.1 GCA_947175845.1 uncultured Lachnospiraceae bacterium
AATGAGATGGGGCCCTGCTTCTCGTTCAATGGCATTGACAACAACATTTACTACATGCTGACACCGGACGGAAAATACTATAATTTCAGCGGCTGCGGCAATGTCATGAACTGCAACCATCCGATTGTGCAGCAGTTTATCCTCGAGTGCCTGCGCTACTGGGTGGTGTCCTACCGCGTCGACGGTTTCCGGTTTGATCTTGCATCCATCATGGGGCGCAACGAGGACGGATCCCCGATGAGCAAGCCGCCGCTTCTGCAGAGCCTTGCGTTTGACCCGGTGCTTGGCAAGGTGAAGCTGATTGCCGAGGCGTGGGACGCGGGCGGCCTTTATCAGGTGGGAAGCTTTCCCTCATGGAACCGCTGGGCGGAGTGGAACGGAAGGTACCGCGACGATATGCGCTGCTTCCTGAAGGGGGACTACGGCATGGCGCAGGCGGCCATCAACCGCATCACAGGCTCGCTTGACCTGTACGGAAAGGAGAACCGCGGGGAGAACGCGACAGTCAATTTCCTGAACTGTCACGACGGGTTCACCCTGTACGATATGTACGCATACAACTATAAGCACAACGAGAAAAACGGATGGAACAACACGGACGGGGCCAACGACAACAACAGCTGGAACTGCGGCGCGGAGGGCGACACCGACGATCCGGAGATTCTGGCGCTCAGAAACCGCCTGCGCAAAAATGCGTTTGCGATTCTGATGTGCAGCCGCGGTTCGGCGATGTTCCTTGCGGGCGACGAGTTCTGCAACACGCAGTTTGGCAACAACAACGCATACTGCCAGGATAATATCATTTCATGGCTTGACTGGAACCGGAAAGAAGAGTATAATGAGATGTTTGAATTTTGCAAATTCATGATCAGCCTGCGCAGGAAGCATCCGATACTCAGAGGCCGTTCCGGTGCGAGCGGCTGCGGGTTTCCCGAGGTATCCATACACAACAGGACGGCATGGAACAGCAGCTGCGGGCCGGATACGCGCACGATCGGCATCATGTTTGCCGGGCGCACGGAGGGAAACCGGGAAGATGACATTATCTACATCGGTGTGAATGCTTTCTGGGAGAAGGAGGAGGTACAGCTGCCCAATCTCCCGCTCGGCAGAAAGTGGCGGATTATCATGAATACGGAGTTTGAGCATACGGCAGATACGGATTATCATAAGCTGACAAAGTGGGTGGCAAACGATACGATTGTCATGTATCCGCGGTCAGTCGTGATTGCGATTGTTGATAAGGAATTGTCAAGAAATAACCGGTTAATTTGACGCCGTATAAATGTTCAGCTGCAAAGAAGATAATCGCAGGCGTAGCGGGCTATGTCAAGATTATCTGATGACGCAGATGAACATTTAGACAAGTCAAATTGATGAGTTATTTTTTGACGGTTCCTAAGTATTAGAAAGGTGGGAATACAATGGCAAATGTGTTAGTTGTGGATGATGCAGTTTTTATGAGAATGACGATCAGAAAGATGCTAGAAGCAAATGGATATACGGTTGCCGGTGAGGCGAGCAATGGCGTGGAGGCAGTGCAGAAGTATACGGAGCTCAAACCGGACGCGGTGATGCTCGACATCACCATGCCGGAGATGAACGGTGTGGATGCATTGAAGCGCATCAAAGAATTTGATGCCAACGCAAAGGTTATCATGTGCTCCGCGATGGGACAGCAGGCGATGGTGGCGCAGGCGATTCAGTTTGGCGCGAAGGATTTTATCGTGAAACCATTTGAGCAGTCCAGGGTTCTTGCAGCGCTCGAGCGGGTTCTGGGATAAAAATCAAAAATCTGGAAAAAATTAAAAATAACGGTAGACAAACCGTTATTTTTATTGTATGATAAAGAAAACGTTTTCTGGAAAACGTTTTCTGACAAACGTCAACAGACAGGCAGCGATTGAAAAGAGGGTGAGGCATGATTGGATTCCAATTCAGTTTCCATAAGAGATGTGGCAAGGGAAGCGGGCGTGGCAATCTCAACAGTATCGAAAGTATTGAATCATTATCCAAATGTAAGTGAGGAGACAAAAGAAAAAGTAAACACGGCGATCGCGGCGCTTGGTTTTGTCCCCAATACCATCGCGGCGGCATTGTCCTCCAAGAAGACGGGCAGGGCCGCGCTTGTTCTGGATGTGAACAGGCATGCCCAGACGGTGGATGAGATCCCGATGCAGTATATTATCGGTGCCATCAACAAGGCGAAGGAGAAGGGCATGGATATCATCACCGTATTTTTCACCATGATAGCAGAGATGCGCGTGGAGGAGATGATTCGCTACTTCCAGTCGCAGAGTATCGAGGGATTGATTATCTGCGGATTGTCCAAGGAGGACGTCACATTGAGAGGGCTGGTCGAGAGCGGGAAATTTAAGTGTGTGCTGATTGACGCGCCCGGAGTCAGTGAACATGCATCCAGCATTCACATTGACAATGAGAAGGCGCAGTATGAGGTTGCGGCCAAGTTCCTGAAGGGGAGAAATTACAGCAAAATACTGTATATTTCCGGGAAGAAAGACGGCTATGTGTCGGAGGAGCGCCTGAATGGAATGAACAGGCTGGCGCAGGAGCTGGGGCTGAAAGTCCTGATAAGAACGGGCAATTTCAGCGAGCTTGCGGCCAGAAAGCTGACGATGCAGTATGCCCAGAGCAAAGACGCCATCATCTGCGCGTCGGATCTGATGGCGATCGGTGCAATGAAGGCATTGATTGACATGGACATCTACAGGCCGGTGTGCGGGTTCGACGGGGTGAGCCTGATGGGGTATGCGGGCAAGCAGATGCACACGGTGCGGCAGGATTTTCGCAAGATTGCCGCCAGTGCGGTGGAGGAGCTCTCGAGGCTGATGGAGGGTGGCGTCGGACAGGATATTGTGATGCCGCACAGACTGATCCGGATGAAATATCTCGATGTCATTTCATAATATAAAAGAGTCAACTAATAATTTATCATGAAAATGCTGCGCAGAGCAGCAGGAAAAGGAGAATAACTATGAATGTAAAGGCAACGTTGGAAGCAGTCGCACAGAAAATGTACGGCAAGGCAGTTCGGGAGCTTGATGACAGGCAGATTTACTTCGCAGTCCTCAATATGACCAAAGAGATGATGGCGGACAAGGGTGTCATCAAGGGAAGCAAGAAGGTATACTATATCTCCGCAGAGTTTCTGATCGGAAAGCTTCTGTCCAACAACCTGCTCAACCTTGGCATCTACGAGGAGCTTGAGGCAGCGCTGAAGGAGGAGGGCAAGGAGCTGTGCCGCATCGAGGAGGCCGAGCCGGAACCGTCGCTTGGAAACGGTGGACTTGGCAGGCTTGCGGCTTGTTTTCTGGACTCTATCGCAAGCCTTGGACTTCCCGGGGACGGCATCGGCCTGAACTATCATTTTGGCCTGTTCAAACAGGTGTTCAAGGACAGGCAGCAGACCGCAGAGAAAAATGACTGGATCGAGGATCAGTCCTGGCTGACCCGGACGGACATTTCTTTCCCGGTATATTTCGGAAAGAAGAAAGTGATGTCCAGACTGTATGACATTGATGTCATCGGGTATGATCAGGGCATGAACAAGCTGCATTTATTTGATATCGAGACAATCGACGAGGGCATAGTCCGGGATGGGATCGATTTTGACAAGGCAGACATCGAAAAGAACCTGACACTGTTCCTGTATCCGGATGACTCTGACGAGGCAGGTAGGCAGCTGCGCATCTACCAGCAGTACTTTATGGTGTGCAACGGCGCACAGCTCATCTTAAAAGAGATGAAAGACAACGGCTACGATCTGCACAAACTGTACGACCACGCCGTGATTCAGATCAACGACACGCACCCGACGATGGTTATCCCCGAGCTGATCCGCATCCTCACCGAGGAGGAGGGCTTTGACATGGACGAGGCGATCAACGTGGTGAGCAGGACCTGCGCGTACACGAACCACACAATCCTCGCGGAGGCGCTCGAGAAATGGCCTGTAAAGTATCTGCAGAAGGTCGTTCCGCAGCTGATGCCGATCATCTGGGAGTTAGACAAGAGGGCGTCCATCCGCTACAAGGAGCCGCAGGTGCAGATTATCGACGACAACATGCGCGTGCACATGGCGCACATTGATATCCATTATGGCTTCTCTGTAAACGGTGTCGCCGCGATCCACACAGAGATCCTCAAGGATACCGAGCTCAACCACTTCTACAGGATTTATCCGGAGAAGTTCAACAACAAGACCAACGGCATCACTTTCAGAAGATGGCTTCTCTCCTGCAACAGAGAGCTTGCGTCGTGTATCACAGAGACGATCGGGGACGGTTACAAGAAGGATGCGGCAAAGCTTGAGAAACTGATGGAGCATCTTGACGACAAGGCGCTTCTGGCCAGAATCAAGGCGATCAAGAAGGATAAGAAGGCGGAGCTTGCGGCGTACATCAAGGAGAATGAGGGGCAGGAGCTCAATCCGGATTCCATCTTTGACATTCAGATCAAGAGACTGCACGAGTACAAGCGGCAGCAGATGAATGCGCTCTACATCATTCACAAGTATCTGGAGATCAAGGGCGGCAAAAAGCCATCCACACCGATCACGTTCATCTTTGGCGCAAAGGCGGCGCCGGCATACATTATCGCGCAGGATATCATCCACCTGCTGCTGTGCCTCGAGGAGATTGTGAACAATGACCCGGATGTGAAGGATTACATGAAGGTTGTGATGGTGGAGAACTACAACGTGAGCTATGCGGAGAAGCTGATTCCGGCGTGCGACATCTCCGAGCAGATCTCGCTGGCATCCAAGGAGGCAAGCGGCACCGGCAACATGAAGTTCATGTTAAACGGCGCGGTGACACTCGGCACGAGCGACGGCGCAAACGTGGAGATCCACGAGCTTGTCGGGGACGACAACATCTATATCTTCGGCGAGAAGTCCGAGCAGGTGATCGAGCACTATGCGAAGGCGGACTACGTGGCGCGGAGCTTCTACGACAAGAGCAGCGTGATCAAGGAGGCAGTTGACTTCATCACGAGCGAGGAAGTGCTGAAGGCAGGAAACCAGGAGCGCCTGAACAGATTGAAGAACGAGCTGATCAACAAAGACTGGTTTATGACGCTTCTGGATCTGGAGGACTATATCGCCACGAAGGATAAGATGTTCGAGGATTACAAGGACGAGGCGAAGTGGGAGAAGATGATGCTTGTAAACATTGCAAAGGCTGGATTCTTCTCGTCTGACCGGACGATTGAGGAGTATAACAGGGATATCTGGAAGCTGAACTGACATGCATAAATTGGGGACTGACCGTCCCGCAATTCTCTGAACAGCCTCCCGGAAGCGCTCTATATAAAGAGACGCCGGGAGGCTGTTTTTCCCGTTTTTTTGGTTATAGGCTCCCGGGGGTTACAGTTTGTCCGATAGTGCCGATATAATATTTAGTACAGTAAACCACCGAACTTATGAAGGAGAGCAAAGGGGGATGTCTATGAATACAATGCAGGCCGGGTTTGTGCGGCCGATCCGCGTTGGCGGGGTGATGCTGTCGTCCAATGTGCTGATGGCGCCCCTTGCGGGATATACCTGCTACCCGTTTCGGATGCTCGCGTATGAGCTTGGAGCAGGGCTGTGCTTCACGGAGATGTGCAGCGCCAACGCGCTCAAGTACGAGGACAGGGCGACGAACCGCCTGCTGATTACGACAGCGGACGAGCCTGTCAGGGCGGTCCAGCTTCTCGGGGGCAGCCCGCCGGTGATGGAGCGGATGGCAAAAAGCGCGTTTTTGCAGGAGTTTGATATCATAGACATCAACATGGGCTGCCCGGTTCCCAACGTATTTAAAAGCGGAGAGGGGAGCGCGCTGATGCAGGATCCGAAAAGGGCGGCGGCGATTATACGGGGCTGCAAGCGCAGCGGAAAGGCGGTCACGGTGAAATGCCGCGTCGGAATCCGGGAGGACGCGCTGTTTGCGGCGGAGTTTGCACGCGTGTGCGAGGATGCAGGCGCGGACATGCTGACAATTCACGGGCGCACGCGCAGCATGATGTACGACGGGGAGCCGCACATGGAGGAGATCGCGCACGCAAAGGCGGCGGTGTCGATACCGGTCATTGCAAACGGAGGGATTTTTTCGGTGGAGGATGCAGTCCGGATGATGGCGTGCACGGGCGCGGACGGGGTGATGGTTGCGCGGTACGGGTTGGAGAACCCGTTTATCTTCAGCGAGCTGACCGGGACAGTCTGTGAAAAGACGGCGTTTCGGATATTGACAGAGCAGCTGGAACTGACAGCGCGGCACTATGACGAGACATACACATTGGGGTATATGAAAAAACTGTCCTCCTACATGATGAAAAAGCGGAAGGGGACAAAACGGTACAAGGAGCGATTGTATAGAAGCGGAAGTCTGGCAGAGCTGCGGGAAGTGATTGCGCTGATATTTGCGGATGGTCCGGCGTGAGGGTATGATGGTGGAAAAGAGTCAGGAGTATTGTCAGGAAAACTATCAGATAAAGGACGGCGTGCTGCTGCGCTACACAGGGCGCGAGGAGGAGATCGCGGTTGTGGGAGGAATCCACACAGTCGGCGAGAGCGCGTTCAAGGGCTGCGTGTCGCTGAAAAAAGTCACGCTGCCGCCCGGGCTGCAGCGTATTATGGGGGATGCGTTCAAGGGCTGCCGCAGGCTGGAGGAGATCGAGATACCAGACGGGGTAACGTATATCGGCAGCTATGCGTTTCACCGCTGTCATGCGCTGCGGCGGGTGATTCTGCCGCGCTCGGTGGAGGAGCTGGGCGAGTGCGCTTTTTTGTACTGCGACAGTGTGCGGGAGGCGTGGCTGCCCGGCGTGAAACGGATGGGGATGGCGGCTCTGGCAAACGGGATTTCGCTCGAGAAGCTAGTGATTGTCTCTAATTCACATCACCGAGCCCACGAGACTCCTGACGATCGCGGTTGACGTCGT
>CAMWOK010000160.1 GCA_947175845.1 uncultured Lachnospiraceae bacterium
TTCTATGACAATCGGAGATACAACAAAGAAGATACTTCCGATCAGAGTCTGCAGTCTCGCGACCGAAAACTCCCGCAGTATTCTGGCCGCAAAATAGCCCTGCAGCGCAAAGCTTACAATCCCCCACCAGCCAAAATACTGGAATGTCTCCGGCAGGACAGGCGACAAGAGCTTGAAGAACACTGCCAGAAGCGGTATGGAGTCCGTGAAAATAACCGACGTGTATGACGGGTACGCCAAATTGTCGGTAAGTCCGATGGGAAACGCCCAGCTCCCGCGCCGGAAAAAACACCAGCCCAGATAGTGCTGCGACAGATCCCCCTGTCCCAGCAGCCAGTCATCATAGACAGGATTTAAGACGTTCACACCATAGATCAGCACAAACGCCACAGCGCCTGTCAGCGCTGCCAGTGCATACAGCACTCTGTCATTCACCGTCCTTGTGCGCATCCCACCGTGCCTCCTCCCCGCATATGTGCTGTGCGAAATCCCACAGATTCCGATACAGCCGATCCCTGTATTTTTCCTGCAGTTCTTCCGAGACGGGATGCCCGCTCAGAACCAGACCAAAACTGCACCCCGCATTGCACCCTGTCATGACATCATCCTCCTTGTCCCCGACCATGTAGGAGCGCGACAGATCGATATTCCACTCCGCCGCGGCGCGGTCAATCAGACCAGTCTGTGGTTTTCTGCACGCGCACTGGTCCTGCTCCACATGGGGACAGTAATAAAATGCATCGATCTGCGCGCCATGCTCCCGCAGAATGCCATTCATATGCCGATGAAGCCGCTCCACATCCTGCGCCGCAAAATATCCCCTGCCAATCCCTGACTGGTTTGATATCACAATCAATCTGTAGCCGTGCGCCCGCAACAGCGCAAGCGCCTCAAAGGTCCCGTCCACAAACACCAGTTTATCGATCTCGTGCAGATAGTCCACATCCACATTGACCGTTCCATCCCTGTCCAGAAAAACTGCTTTCTCCATTTATCCCTCACCCGCTCTGCTCGATCGCCTTTATCACCTGCTCCACACTCACCGCGTCCATACACTGATACCTGCCTGTCCTGACCAGATGCTCTTTGCACGCAGGCGTGATTGAGCCGTGCGCACACCCTGCACAGTCCTTTCCCGCACTGCAGACGAGGATCGGCTCATGATCGCTGCTGTCGCGCTCGCAGCGATAAGGCAGAAACCGCCCGTAGGCAAATTCGCCAAAAACACAGATTCCCCGCGTATTCACCGCCGCTGCAAAATGAATGCCGCTCGTGTCATTGCCGACGAGCAGGCAGGCGTTGCGTATCACCTCGGCAAGTTCCGGCAGCGTTGTCTTTCCAAACAGATCGTGTACCCTGCTTGCAGGCGCACTGTGTTCCATTGCCTCGACAAACGCCCTGTACAGCCCCGCCTCGTCTCCCACGCCGCACAGGTAAATGTCATAATCTTTTTGGGTGATGAGATACGGGCCTACCTCTGCATACCGCTCAATGGGCCACATCTTTTTCCCGGAACTTGCCCCGGGAAAAATGACAGCATACGGTTTTTGGGGGATTACTTCCCGGCGCACCTGCATCGGTGCAAGCACCGGAAATCCTGCCCGAAACGCATGACCCAGCCCCCTAAGAAACACCGCGTTGCGCTCAAGCTCCATCAGCTGTTCCCCGCCCGCCGGAATCAGCCTGTCATAGATGTTATCCAGCTTTTTTCGAACACACCCAAACGCCATGTAACGGCTCAGGTTCACCCTCGATTCATCGGCCGTAAATGCAATCTTCTCCTGCGCTGGAATGTTCATGGCAAGCAGATCCATATCAATGGTGCGCGAGTACGCTGGCTGAAGCAGCGTCTGGTAGCCCCTGTCCCGAAAGCGGCGCCACACTTCCCTCTTGTATCGGTTATCCGCCTCAAACCGTCTGCTCTGAATCGGTATGATCTCGTCAAAAAAACCCGTTCCCGCAGCAAGCTCAGCACACGCTGCATTGCAGATCAACGTGATCGTCTGCCCTGGATAAATCGCTCTGTACTGTGACGCGCTGTCCAGCCAGATCAGAAAATCCCCGATCGCATCAACCTTGATCACCGCGATCCCCCGCGCATCACAAAAAGCAGGTCTTAAGTTCCTAAGTCCTGCTATCCAAAACTGTGACAGCCAGATGTTTCCCCATCTGCCGGCCTTTTCCCACGCGTCACGCCATGCCATGTCAATCCCGCTCCTCCGTCCAAAATCCCTGCTCGCACAAACCATTCTCAATCAGTCCGCAGAGCGTGTGAATCAGAAGAATGTGCATCTCCTGAATCCTTGGCGTGCTGTCCGACGGCACATTCAGCAGATACTCCGTATGCGCCTGCAGCTTTCCTCCCCGCCGGCCGGTCAGCCCCACCGTGTGGATGCCTCTTTTCTTCGCCTCCTGCAGGGCCTTCTCGACATTTGCAGAATTGCCGCTCGTCGAGATGCCAAACAGGACATCCCCCGCTCTTCCCAGCGCCGCAACCTGCCTGGAAAATATGTTCTCGTAGTCGTAATCGTTCGATATGGCAGTCATCACTGCCGCATTGGCGTTCAGCGCAATCGCCGCGACACCCCTGCGCTCCATCTGATACCTGCCCACAAGCTCCCCCGCCATGTGCAGTGCATCAGATGCACTGCCGCCATTTCCGCAGATCAGAATCTTACTGCCGCTTTGGTACGCGTCGATGCACAGCCTTGATACCTTCGCAAGCACGCCGATCAGCGCCTCATCGCGCAGGAGTTTTTCCTTGACTGCAACGCTCTCCTCTATGTTTTGCCTGATATATTCCAGCATGACTTCTCTCCTTTATCCAGTATATCCCCGCATACATGCCGCGGGACTGCGCTAATATATCTCGCAGCCCTTTGCAAGATAGTTGCAGACATAATCGCGCGCGCCATCCTCGAGCGATGTAAACGGCTCATCATAGCCCACACTGCGCAGCTTGTCCATCGCCGCCTGTGTATAGTACTGATATCTGGGACGGAGTGTCTCCGGCATCTCAATGTATCTGATGTTTGGCTTCAGCCCCATCGCGCAGAATGTTGCTGCCGCCAGGTCATAAAAGCTTCGCGCAGTTCCTGTCCCGAGGTTGAACAGTCCGCTCACCTTTGGGTGATCGATCATAAACAGAATCACCTTGCAGATGTCTTTCACATACACAAAATCCCGAAGCTGTCCGCCGTCCGCATACCCGTCTCTGTAGGACTTAAACAGCCCCATCTCCCCTGTCTCCGAAATCTTGTTGAAAGAGTGAAAGATGACACTCGCCATGCTTCCCTTAAAGTACTCGTTCGGACCATAGACATTAAAAAATTTAAAACCAACGCTCTGTTTGGGCCTGAGCACCTGCTTTTGCGCCCACAGGTCAAAGAGCTGTTTTGAGTAGCCATACCCGTTCAGCGGCCGCAGCCTGCTGATATCCTCCCGGTCATCAAACCCCTGTGCGCCGTCCCCGTACGTGGCGGCGCTACTCGCATAGATAAAGCTGATCTGATTCTCCACACAAAACCGCCACAGCGCCTGCGTGTACTCCAGATTATTTTTGTACAGAAAATCAAAATTCCGCTCCGTGGTCGAAGAGCACGCTCCCATATGAATCACATGCGACACCGTGCCCGCCCAGGACGGAAGCTGTTGCAGAAATTCATCGCGGTTAATGTACTTTGTGTACCGCTTATTCCTCAGATTCATCCACTTGTCCGTGTCCGCAATGTGGTCCACAACAACGATATCGTCTATTCCCCGATCATTCAGCGCACGCACAATGCAGCTTCCGATAAACCCCGCTCCGCCAGTCACAATCACACTCATGATAACTCCTCCATCATTCTTCTGATTTTCTCCACGATATTCGTTGTGGAGCAGCCATCCACAACATCGACGTACTCCACCCTGCCGCCATATGCCGCCACGCTGTCCATCTCAGGAATCTGCTTTCCCGCATAGTCCCCGCCCTTTATGACAACATCCGGCTGCAGGCTGTCGATGATCGCACAGGGTGTCTGCTCAGAAAAGATGCACACATAGTCCACACTCTCAAGCCCGGCGATCACGACTGCGCGCTCCATCTCCGGGACAATCGGCCTTGTGCTGCCTTTCAGCGCCCTGACAGAGCTGTCCGCGTTGAGCAGGACGACCAGAATATCCCCTCTGGCCTTTGCCTCCTCCAGATAAGTCACATGGCCTGCGTGGAGAATGTCAAAGCATCCGCTCGTGGACACAACCGTTTTCCCCTGCTGTCTCGCACGCTGAATCTCCTCGCCGAGCTGTTTTTGTGTGATGATCTTATTTCGCGTATTTCGTCTCATTTAATCTCTTCCCATCTCCTCGAGTTTCCTTAGCAGCTCATCCCTTGAGACAGCCGCCGTCCCCCGCTTCCCGATAACAACCCCCGCAGCAATGTTCGCGAGTACCACCGCATCGTCGATGGACAGGCCGCTCGCAAGTCCGAGTGTGACTGCGCTGATCACGGTGTCGCCCGCACCGGTCACATCAAACACCTGCACCGCCTTCGACGCGTAATCCCGTCTCCCGCTCCCGCGCTCAAAGATAGAAATTCCCTCAGCGCCCCTGGTCACAATGATGCGCTTTGCACCCGACCGCTCCAGATATGCCCATCCGGCCTGATCCAGCGACATTGCATCCAGGATCTTTACATTCACTGCATTCTCCAGTTCCAGATTGTTCGGCTTCACAAAATCTGCATGTTGGAATGCCTCGATGCTGCGGCTCTTGGAATCAACCGTCACAAGCACATGATTTTCATTGCAGACACGGATGATCGCACGCACAAAATCGGGATTGTCAAACACACCCTTACAGTAGTCTGAGAGCACCACTGCATCCCACGCGCCGATGTGCCGTGCGATGTAATCGAGGATTTTTGCCTGGGTTCCCTCCTGCGCCGGGCTGTTGTCCTCCCGATCCACGCGGAGCAGCTGCTGCGCCTTTGTCGCAAAACGGGTCTTGACCGTCGTCATGCGGCCTGTCTCCGCAACGATTCCCTCTGTCCCGATGGAAGCCGACTCCAAAAATTCCCGCAGCCACATACCGCTCTCATCCGCACCTGCAATCCCCGCCACCAAAAGCTTTCCTCCCATGGCATGCATATTCAGCGCAACGTTGGAGGCACCGCCGGCACTCCGCTGCGTCGCCCTGTAATTTAAGACCGGCACCGGTGCCTCTGGTGATATTCTGCCTACCTTCCCCGTAATGTATTCATCCACCATCAGGTCACCAACCACCAAAACGCGCTTTTTCTCAAATTCCATCCGCACAGCGTTCACCAATCTGTCCTGTACCATAAAATAGCTATCCTTTCCCTACTCCTGCAGCAGTTCACCTTCCCAGTTTTCGATATCCCACACATCACCGGAAATCGTATACCGGACAAACTCCGGATAGAGCTTCACGAATGTCCGCTCCGTCACCGGATCATCCGCCGCCTCATCGAGCGTCCTGCCGTATTTCTCATGATCCATCCCCAACGCCCTTACCATGGATGCCATCATCTCCGCCTGAGAGACAGGCACATCGCAAACCTGCATCTGTGTTCCCGTGCTGTGCGGCTCCTTGATCATAAGCACCGGAGCTGACACCCACTGCGGCTTCCCTGTCTCCTCGATAAAGTCAGTCTGCTGTCCATGATCCGCCGTGATAAGGATCGTGGCATCATCATACAGCCCAAGTTCTCTGAGCTGCTCCATGTACAGATACACGATTTTCATGCTCCCGCGGATCTGTGAGTAAAGTCCTGACTCCCTCCCGGTCTTATCATACTTCATATCATCCGAAAATGTGTACGGTTCATGTGCCCCGTGCATGTGATAAAACCGAAATGCCTTCTCATAGTCATCGGATATCGACAATCCCTCCCCGCGCAGCCGCTCGGAGAACGGAAAATCATTCTCGATGTCCCAGACCTGCGGCGCCTTTACCATCGCCGCAATGTCATCAGAGTAGTAGGAATACTGATTTTTGATCACAAACGGTGTTGTCTGATACATTGCACACTTCCACATCGTGTACAGAGTCGTGCCGACATCATATGTTTTCTCAACCACCGTATCATAATTGGAGAGTTTGTCATATACCTGGTCTGACACATAAATCGCGTTGGTGTAGATACCAAGATCATACCCACTCTGTCCGATATCCTGCAAAAGACTGCTGTCCTGGTATGCATAAGCCGCATACCCCGTTCCATACTCCTCCTTCCACGGCGCTGCCGTGAGCAGATAAGGAATCCCGGCTCCTGTGTTGGCAAACGGGGATGTCGCATTGCGGTAAGAGGTAAAGTCTTTCAGCGGTGCGAAAAAATCTGCATCTTCCTCATACAATGTCTCCATCCAGCTTCGGTCAAAACGATCCAGCACAAACACCAGCACATTCTGTTCCCGCGCAACCTCAAGCGAATTTCGTATCGTCAGCTCCCCCGTCTGGCTGCCGTTATCGGGCGATTTGGTGAGAACCAGATACGCCAGTGTCACCGTCTGAATCAGGATCAGATAAACGCAGACCGCCCTGCCCGCCTTCGCGATCGTCTTTTTCCGAATGCACAGTATCATCAGCGCTGCAACCACAGCCAGCCACAAAACCAGATTTACCGCGCGCACCGCCAAGGGCCACACCTGTTCATCCCCATCCAGAATTTCCATTTTTCCATTCAAAAACAGATTTTGGATATATCCCATCATGGTTATGCCCATGATAAAAAGATTCATCACCTGCACACAAGTCTTTGGAAGAAAAAGCAGCTCCCCCAGCGTCAGGAACAAGGCTGCCAGCACCGCACCGCAAGCCAGAATCACAAAGTAAGAACCATATCCCCCCGTAAACTCGTCGGGATTCGAAAGATACAGCTCATTTGGCAGCACACTACAGTGGGTCACAACCCTGTCTCGGATA
>CAMWOK010000161.1 GCA_947175845.1 uncultured Lachnospiraceae bacterium
TGGAAAACATTGATACATACGCGTTCTGGAATCTGCAGAACACCAAAAATGTGACGATCTCGGACAACGACGTATCAATAACAAAAAAAGAGCTGGCGAGTATGGTAAGTGTGGAGAATGTAGTGATCCAAAATCCCACTACGAGCATAGGCGAAAAGGCGCTGGCTAACAATGTGAATCTGAAGCAGGTTGTGATACCGGCATCGGTGGTGAATATTGATAAAAAGGCTTTTTCGGGCAGTTCGGAGATGAAGATTTATACCAGCAAATCCAGCACTGCAGATACTTTTGGAACTAAAAATAAAATTCCGGTAATCTATGAGGCAGAGTATCCGACAGACTTTATGGACAGCAACGCAGGACTCGAGGAGAAGCCGGATGTAGGCGATGGCCCTGTTGACAGTACGACAACTGACACGACGACCACAACGCCGGGAAATCAGACGACGACAGATGGCGACGGAAATGACACAAATCAGGGCGGCGATGACCAGCAGACACAGCAGGATCCTTCCGGATTTCAGAGCGCGGAGGGATACATCCACCCGCTCGATGTTCCGGAACCCGATAATGTGATTGGGAAGACCGTGATTGTCGCGGGCAAGGCGGTCGTGCTGATGGATAACCGCAAGGGGCAGGTCTACGGAATTCCGGGCGGCGTCGAGGCGGATGTCGTCGAGGATACACAGGAGGAGAATAACAATACTTCCATCACAGTCAATGTCAATATCCAGCAGGATGAAAGTGCAGAGAAAGACAGCATCGCGCAGCGGAAATTTTATAAACAGAAAGATTTGACCAGCTACGAGATCGACGAAAATATTAAGACGATCGGCCGTCTGGCATTTGCGGAGAGCGGCTTGAAATCAATTGTCATTCCCGAGAATGTCACAGAGATCGAGTACGGTGCATTTATGTCCTGCGCAGGACTCTCAGAAGTGACGATACCGGATACGGTCACGGAGATCGGCACAAAGGCATTTGAGGGAACCGCATGGCTGAACAGCTGGAAAAAGAGCGAAGATGCAGACGGAGACTTCCTGATAGTGGGAGATGGAATCCTGCTGGCATATAGAGGAGATGAAGCGCATGTGCAGATTCCTGACGGTGTGAAGAAAATCGGTTCAGAGGTTTTTAAAGGGCACACAGAGATACTGGATGCGGCAGTCCCGGCGTCTGTGGAAAAGATCTGTGCCGAGGCGTTTCGCAACTGCAGTTCCCTGACGGGACTCACAGGCTGTGAGGGCCTTAGGACAGTAGTCCGCGGTGCATTTTATGGCACACAGATTTCAGAGGAAGATTTTTAAAAATATGGTGTAAAACCGGAGAGAACAGAATGGAAAAACTTTTTTGGGGAATGGTAGGGGGATGCACTGTTGCATTTGTAATCCTGCTTGGGATGTATCTGAATAAAACGGGTGTGATCGGTGCGGAACCGGAGTCTGAGACAGAGATTGTCTCGGAGATCGAGACGGAGACAGAAACTGAGAGTGAACTTCTGGCTGCGGACGGCGAGTTCCCCGCCGATATACAGTCCTTAATTGAAGACTCACAGAATAATTATGCTCAGGCAATGGAGGTATTTGAGGATGAATCGTCGGCTGCCGCCTCGCGTGAGGCGCAGGAGCAGAAGACGAGTTCGACATCATCGACAAGTACGTCAGGCAGCAATCCCAAGACGAACGGCTCTGTTGACGGGAACAGGAATGACAATCATGAATATTTTCTGGAAAGTTCCGCCCCGGAGGAAGAGTCTGAACCCGAGACAGAGGAGGAAAGCACGGAGGCAGCGAAACCGGAAGAGAAGAAAAGCAGCGAGTTTGAGTATACATTGTACCAGGATCATGTATCGATCAAGAAGTATGTGGGTTCTGCGTCAACACTCGACATTCCTGAAATGATTGACGGTCAGCCGGTCACGGAAATAAGGGATTCCGCCCTGGCAAGCTCCAAGACCCTTGTGCGGGTATACGTTCCTGACACAGTTCAAAAGCTTGGTAAAAATGTATTTAAGAGCTGTGAGCTGCTGGTTGATGTCAGTCTGCCCGATGGCCTTACAGAGATGGGAGAGGGTGTGTTTGACAGCTGTTCGAAGCTTGCGCGGATTACCATACCCGACGGAGTGACCAGGATCGGCAAAAAAGCCTTCAATGAATGTACAGATCTGCGGTCAGTCAGCCTCTCAGGCGATATCGAAATTATCGAGGAACAGGCATTTAACAACTGTGCAAAGATGGAGATGACAAAGCTGCCGTCCTCGTTAAAGCGGATTGAGAAGGAGGCGTTTACCGGGTGCGCTGCGATGGCACTGTCAAAGTGGCCAACTGACCTGGAGTTTATCGGCGAGAGTGCTTTTGAGGGCTGTACTTCAATCACGAGCGTAAAGCTTCCCGGAACGATGCGGACTATGATGGACAGTGCGTTTACTGGCTGTTCAGGGATTGAGACGCTCGACATCCGGTCAGGGATTGAGGCGATTCCCGAAAATGCATTTACGGGCTGCGCCAGCATTGAGGAAGTGACATTTCCAAAGTCAGTGATCAGCATTGGAAACAGTGCGTTCAGCGGATGCAAGGCACTTGCGAGTGTCACGATACCCAAAAATACACTGAGCATCGGTTCATCGGCATTTTCTGAGTGCACATTTACAGAAGTGACAGTCAACTCCAAATGTTCGTATCAGACAAACTCGTTTCCTGAGAACACGACGGTTGAAAATTATTAATGGACGGGAGGAAATGGAATGCGAAAATTTTTAAAGAAAAAGTCAGCAGCACTGCTGATGGCAGTCGCAGTATTATTGACACCCGTGAATATGGATATGGTGACATATGCCAAGGGGACACAGTTCACGGCGATGCAGGATGTGTATTACACAAAAGACAACTGTGTGGTGTATGCAGAGCCTACCTACACATCAACAGTTCTTACGACCCTGGGGGCCAACCTGCCGGTGAAGGTGATCGGCGCGTACTCCAACGGATGGTACCGCATTGATATCGGCGTGATCTGTTATGTCAAGATGGACTCTGTCACGTCTGCCGGGGCGATCGGAATCAAGAACAATGAGGATCGCCAGATTGCAGAGGCGCAGAGGACAGCGGCGGAGCTGGGCTATGAGTTTGTGTATCTGACATTGAATAAACAGAAAGTTATCAAGAAAGATATCTACAACAGCTATGTAGGGAAAAAAGTGATACTGTATGCCAAGATTGACGATGAGCTTGGCGTGTCATTTAAGATGTTGTACGAGGATAAGATAAAGGATGACATTGATCTCAAGGTGACAAAGAACGCGTCCGTGGATGATGCAGGCGTGAGAACGGTTCAGTATCTGTTCAACAGTCATGTCGAGCTGAAGGGGCAGATTGCCATCTTTCAGTTTAAGACAGGGTATGATAAGGAAGTTGCCATTTATCCATCCGATATTGAGACCGGCGATTTTGAACTGATGAATACCTACTATACGGAGTTTGGTGAATTTGCCTATGCGCCGGTCACACAGGTCGCTGATATCATGATCACGGAGGTGGAGATTCCAAATTCCCTGACAGACAACCAGAGGGCGATCATGGCAGATCACAGAAAAGGCATCAAGTACCAGAGCGATGACGAGAAAGATTACAGAAACAGTGTTGTGAAAGGTAAACTTCGCAAGGATACGGAATATGTTGACTACGAATATTAGTATAATCCTGAGACATAAGGCTGTTTCGTGCGGCTTGTGCTGGCAGATACGCATGGTCATACAACCGTGATATACTTAAATAAAGACTAAACAGGGGGTAAGGTTAAGCATACTTATCCCTTGTTTTTTCCAAATAGGTTGCAACTTTGCGGTATGTGTGCTATGATTTCAATGGAAAACATATGACTGTATTAATTCAAACGATACAGTTGACAGATGGTCAGGCTTACGTTTGGGAAGTTGTGATACATTCGAGAGAGATCGGGTGCAGGGGGGATGAAATGGCAGATAGTCAATCAGAAAAGAAGTCCAGGCCGGTTATTACCGTGAAGGATCTGTACAAGGTATACCGAATCGGCGAGAACAGGGTGCGCGCACTGAACGGAGTGAGTTTTACGATCAACCGCGGTGAGTTCTGCGCCATTGTAGGTACTTCCGGTTCGGGGAAATCGACGCTGCTCAATATGCTTGCGGGGCTGGAAAAGCCGACAAAGGGCGAGATTATTATCGGCGGTGAACATATGGAGAAGAAAAACGAGAACCAGCTTGTCCGCTTCCGGCGGGAACATATCGGCTTTATTTTCCAGTCGTTTAATCTGATGGGGACGATGAACGCGGTGGAGAATGTGGCACTTCCGCTGACTTTTCAGGGAGTGTCCAGAAAAGAGCGCACAAAGCGGGCAAAGAAGATGGTACATATGGTGGGACTTGACAAGTACTGGGACCACAAACCAAACCAGATGTCGGGCGGACAGCAGCAGCGCGTCGGTGTCGCGCGGGCGCTCGTCGTAAATCCGGAGATTATCTTTGCGGATGAGCCGACTGGAAATCTCGACTCCAACACATCGCGGGAGATTATGAATCTGATGCAGAATGTCGTGCGGGAGCAGAAGCGGACGCTGATCATGGTAACACATGACAACACGCTTGCCGGATTTGCGGACAAAATTATTCGAATCGTGGACGGAAAGATTGTGGAGATGGTTGATAATACGGCAAATACAAATTCGGTGAATGCCTCTGAGGCGGAAGAGATTGCTGCTGTGAAAAAAGGGGAGTAAGTTACTCAGGAATGGAGGAGAACTATGAAAAAATTGAAAAAGGTGCTGATTTTGCTGTTGATGGCAGTGGTGCTGTGCGGCAGTTCGATGACTGTCTGGGCGGATGAGAACGATTCGGACAACGATTCTTCCGCTGACAGTCCCAGTGACCAGTACGCCTCGGACGCATGGAAGGACCAGATCAGGGGACAGCTCAACCGCTATTACAGCGATCTGAAGATTCTTTACAAGCTGACAGACGAGCAGATAAAGCGCATGGACAGGATATACAACAGCGCAATGACATACATGAAAAATGCCGGGCTTACCATGTCGGAGCTGACAAGCTATGAGGCATCTGTCGAGGGATATCTGGCAGAGATTGCCAAGGAGACGCCGCCTTCCGGAACGGAGAAGTTCCTGATGCTGTCCAACGAAGTTCCCATATTGAATGCAAATTATGGAGAACAGACTTTTGTGGTATTGTCTCTGGTCAATCTCGGAAAGTCGGATGTCAAGGATGTAGTGATAACGCCGACCGTGTCAAATGACAAGACAAAGTGGCCTTTTGATATCAATCAGGCGTATGATGCACAGATGATACAGATGATACAGGCGGGCAAAGATACATTAGATGCATACAACAAGCGCATGGATATCGGATGGTATTTCACGGTCAGGAGCGACGTGCTGACAGGCTGTTACCCGCTGCCGTTCCATGTGACCTACTATGAGAATGGCTCATTGGTGGAGACGGATATCACTACATATATCAATGTCAAGGGAGAAGATCCCAAAAAGACGCTGATAAAGGACCCGGATGCAGAGGACGAGGACGACAAGAAACCGGCGAATCCGCGTATCATTGTAACCGGCTACAAGACAGACCCGGAAGTGGTATACGCGGGTTCTGTGTTCAAGCTGACGGTCAGTGTGAAGAACACCTCCAAGGAAACTGCGGTGGAGAATGTTCTCTTTAACCTGGAGGCGACCGTGGAGGGGAAGGATGCTGATGCGACCTACGCTGCGTTTCTGCCGACATCCGGCTCAAGTTCGGTCTACACGGAGCGCATCGCGCCGGGGCAGACATATGACATGAGTATCGAGATGGAGGCGAAATCCGATCTTTCCCAGAAGCCGTACGTCCTGACCGTCAATATGAAATACGACACGGGAGATCAGACGAATCTCTCCGACGCCGCAAAGGTGTCTGTGCCGATTAAGCAGGAGGCAAAGATTGACACTGGAGCAGCTGAGATTATGCCGGAGTCGATCGCGGTTGGTGAACAGTCCAATGTCATGTTCAGCGTGTTCAACACGGGCAAGACGACGCTCTACAATGTGAAGATCACCTACGAGGGCGAGACGGTGGAGAGCGGTATCACCTATCTTGGAAATATTACACCGGGCTCCACTCAGAATGTGGATTCCATGGTGACAGGGATTGCGCCTGATACGGGAAGCGGCGGTGTCAAGGCGGTTATCACCTACGAGGACGAGGCCGGAAACGAGACACGTTTTGAAAAGGATCTGGCACTCTATGTGTACGAGATGACATATGACGACGACATGATGAATGATATACCCATCGAGCCGATGGAGGAGGAGCCTGCGCAGCAGAAGATTCCACTGATAGCAATTATTGGTATCGCAGTGGCAGCCGTTGTCGTGATTGTGATTATTGCAGTGATTGTGTCGAAGCGAAGGAAGGCGAAAAGGCACAAGGAGGATATGGATTTGCTGGATGGAGATGATGAATCATGAAAATCTTTGATTTGTTGCGCATGAGTATCTCCAATCTGTGGAAGCGCAAGCTTCGTACGGTTCTGACCGTGTTGGGGGTGGTTATCGGCGTCACATCAATTGTGGTGATGATTGCGCTTGGAAACGGACTCAAGGAATCCATGCTGGACAATTATGGCAACTACTCATCCATGACGCAGATACGAATCAGTAGCTCCGGCGGATTTTATTTCTCGTCGAGCGGCAGCAGCGGGCAGGATGAGGAGAAGCGGCTCGATGACGCGTTTGTAGAACAGCTTAGGGGGATGGAGCATGTCGAGTCCGTCTTTCCCAAATTAAACCTATATGTGCTGGCAAAGGCTGGAAAGTATGCGGCAGATCTGGATATCTACGGCATCACGC
>CAMWOK010000162.1 GCA_947175845.1 uncultured Lachnospiraceae bacterium
CAATTTTATAGGGCGGACGCCCGACATGAAATAAGTTGTCGGCAATCGCTAAAATGTTACGCCTTTTTGTGGATAAACTTAGTTGAGTATTGAAAATATAACTCGAATGAAGTATAATGCAAGTGGAAGCTGTCACACAAGACAAACGAAACAATGGAGGTAACAAATGAAAAAAACATTTATGAAAAGACTCGCACCGCTCTTAGTCGCAGCGGCAGTCATGGGGAGCAGCCTTGCGGTGTCCGCTGCGCCGGAGACAATGCCTGACGGGACGATATTCGATGCGGAGTACTACGCGCAGGCATATCCCGATGTGGCCGGTGCAGTAGGGACAGACAAAGACGCGCTGTATAGCCATTATGCGGCATTTGGAAAGGCGGAGGGACGGATGGCTTGTGCGCCGGCCAGGGAGCAGACGGACACAAAGCCCGCAGTCACAAAGCCCGCAACATCGATCCAGGCCCCGAATCCGCTCACATCACCGACAACGCCTCTGCAGCTGCTCGTTCTTTTGGAGCAGAAGTACGGTGATGGAGTCGGCCCGGAACTTCTGACAAGCAGCCGGCCTGTTTCGTGGGGGATGCGAGCCGGTAGGATCAGCTCTCCTATAGAATATGATGCGTATGGTTATCCGATATTTGTTAAAGGTACTGACCTATCGCTGTGCATCGTTGATGCAGAAGGTAAGCTTGTGGGGTATGACTATGGCCATGGTGCCCCAAATGCCGGGGGTGATGTATATACTATGATCTATGACGAGCGGGGCATCGTGACAGGAATGGAGGCGCTCCATCAGATCTGTTATTCCTTCGTTCGTGATGGACTGGGGCGTGTGACGGAGATATGGGGGTATGACCTGATAAGGCCGACTGAACGTGGCGTCTTGGTGAGGATCACTTACGATGATCAGGCAAGGACAATGATCATGTGGCTTGATGGAGAGATAGAAGAGGATGCCTTCAGAGTCGAATTCACTTTCGACGAGCAGGGAAGACTGGCAAGATACTATCGTTATGAGCCTTCATGGTTTATCGGCTATACTGAGTATATATATGAGTATGATGCATCTGGAAGATTGGAAGGCTATCACGGATGCTATAAAAATGATAGTTATCGAACTGACGTGGAAGTACCCATTACTTTCAAGTATCAATATGATAAATGATACAGGCCCGAGCTGTTGGAGCTGTGCTGATGGAAAGCGTCCAATCTTATTAAATTCAAATAAAGGACTTTGCAAACAGGGGCAGCCGAAGGGGCACTTCACATAAGCATTTTACGAATGATTATGTTATATGTTTTTAGAACGCAGAGCCAGCAGCAAGTGAGAATCTCTCACTGCTTACTGGCTCTGTTATTTATTCTGCAATTTTATACAATTCAAATTTTCTGCAATTGACCGATTGAGCCGAAGCCACTTTTTATGTGAATTTCGCCGAAATATGGGTATACTATCTATGGAATGAATCCAAATCAAAGGAAAAGGAGAGTTGTATGAAGTATATATGTGACGTGTGTGCATGGGTGTATGATGAGGAGGCGGGCTGTCCGGAGGGCGGCATCGCGCCAGGAACAAAATGGGAGGATCTGCCCGAAGATTTTGTGTGTCCGCTCTGTCTGGTAGGCAAGGATCAGTTTTCGCAAATGTAAAATATTTCCTTGACTTTTTGGTCGTCTTGGCACAAGATGGTATAGAAGGAAGTGATATGTATGCGCAGGATGGATTTTAAGATGGAGCGTCCCGGTCAGGTGAAGGAGGGCGATTCTGTCACAGTCACCGAAGGTGTGCTGCCAAGCAACTATTACTATACGATCAATCCGGCCGTGGCCATGTCGGGGAACATACCGTTTCGGGACAGGCTGCAGTCAAAGAGCGGCACGGTAGTGTCTGTGGAGGAGAATACAAGGGGCTACTATGTCACAGTTGCGTTTGATGAACCAGAGGTATGAAGGAGGAGATTATCATGAAAAAGATCAGTACGGACAAGGCGCCGGCGGCGATTGGACCCTATTCCCAGGCGGTGGCTGCGGGGGGATTTCTGTTCGCATCCGGTCAGATTCCCATCAATCCCGCGACCGGGGCTGTCGAGGCGGAAGGAATCACAGCCCAGGCGGAGCAGTCCATGAAAAATGTGGGAGAGATTCTGAAAGCGGCGGGTGCAGACTATGAAAACGTGGTGAAGACAACCTGTTTTCTGGCGGATATTGCAGATTTTGCAGCGTTCAATGAGGTGTATGCGAAGTACTTCACACAGAATCCGGCCAGGAGCTGCGTGGCGGTGAAGGATCTGCCAAAAGGGGTTCTGTGCGAGGTTGAAGTGACGGCGTACCTCGGCGAATAGATGACAGCTGGGAGTGAATGCTTTGAAGATAAAAAATATTGTACTGATTGGAATGCCCGGGGCAGGCAAGAGCACGATCGGCGTGGTGCTTGCAAAAAATATGGGCATAGCATTTGTGGACTCTGACCTTGTGATACAGGAGCAGGAGGGAAAGAAACTTCACGAGCTGATAGAGGAGCGCGGACTCGACGGATTTCTTGCGCTCGAGGGCAGTGTGAACGCCGCGCTGAATCCCAAAACGGCGGTTATCGCCACCGGAGGGAGCGCGGTCTACAGCGAACAGGCGATGGAACATCTGCGCAGCATCGCGCTGGTCGTCTATCTCAGGCTGTCCTATGAGGGCATTGCAGAACGCCTGGGAGATCTGACAGAGCGCGGGGTCGTTCTCCGGGAGGGAGAGACTTTGCGGGAGCTGTACGAGGAGCGTGTGCCCCTGTATGAAAAGTATGCCAATCTCATCGTGGAGTGCGAAAACAAAAATATCCGCGAGATTGTCATGGAATTGTCAAAGAGACTAAAATAGAAAATCTGTCATAAAAATGAAAAAAAGCCACATACTAATTCTGAAATGATGAACACAGAAAGGTATGTGGTTTTTGTATGATGGATTATGTAAATGCATTTTGGGTCGGGGGAGTGATCTGTGCCCTTGCACAGATATTTCTGGACCGCACGAAGATGCTTCCAGGGCGCGTGATGGTGCTCCTCGTCTGCACCGGGGCAGTCATAAGCTTTTTCGGCTGGTATGAGCCTTTTGCAGCGTATGCGGGAGCGGGTGCGAACGTGCCGCTGCTGGGATATGGAAATATTCTGATGAAGGGCGTGAAGGAGGCGGTTGACAAGGACGGGTTTATCGGGCTGTTCAAGGGCGGATTTACAAACGGGGCAGTGGGCTGCAGCGCGGCGCTGATTTTTGGCTATCTCGCAAGCCTGGTGTTCCGCTCCAAAGTGACCAAGGCGTGACCGCCCGCACTATATTTCCTCGTAGTCGAGACCGAGCCGGGACAGCAGCTGGCGCACATAGGTGTCCCACAGTTTATCGACACTTTTGTCCATGACAAAGGTTGTAAAAGCGCTGCCGGTGACACAGGTCACTTTTCCGTTGTCGTAGCGGATATTGAGCGCGAGGGAACGAATCAGGTTGGCTGCAACTCCGCATTCCGGATTTGCAGCTATTTTTTCAATGAGCTGCGGCGCGGCGTGCAGAACCACCTTGAAGGAAACCGGGGTTTTCTTTCCCTTGATCAGCTGGAAACAGAAGGGGCGGATGTCCTTCCAGCACGAAAAAGTGGTGGACTGTCCTGCGCACTCGAGCTGTTCTAGCTCCTCGCTGTCATAAAATTCTTTCACGAGATGGCCGTCGATATGAAAGGTGTTGAAGGTGGTGATGACTGCCTCCGCCGTCAGAAAGGAATCGAACTGCTCCGACAGCAGCAGCGCGTTCATTATGTTCTTTGTGATTTTGATCTCCAATGCAATCATGATTTCTGCTATTCCTCTTTTCTCTGTCTGAAAGCCTGTGAAGGCTGCGTTCATACAGTCTGTATCCTTTAGTATAATGGTATTTGCAGGAAACTGCAAGTATTTGTAAAAAGTGCTTTTCAAATTACGTGATATATGATAAGATTATACATAGTTATCGAAACTAGATATGATAGTTTTAGGGGAATGAGAGGTAGATACTGATGAAATATAAAATAGTAGTTGACAGCTGCTGTGAACTTCCGGAAGATATGAAAAAGGATCCGCGGTTTGAGATCGTGCCGCTGACGCTGATCGTGGGAGACAAGTATGAAAAAGAGGACAATATGGCGTTTGACCAGCGCGAATTTCTCGACGCGGTAGCCGCCTGTCCGGAGTGCCCCAAGTCAGCCTGCCCGTCTCCTGAGCGCTACCGTGCGGCGTATCAGACAGAGGCGGAGCGCGTTTATGTGGTCACGCTGTCATCGAAGCTCAGCGGAAGCTACAACAGTGCGGTCCTCGGGAAAAATCTGTATTGTGAGAAGTATGGGGAAAAGGACATCTGTGTTGTCGATTCCAAATCTGCAGCGTGCGGTGAGACGCAGATCGTCTATAAGATAATGGAACTGGAAGAACAAGAGTTTACTTTCGCGGAAATCACGGAACAGATTGCGCTGTTTGTGAGAGAGATGAACACATACTTTGTGCTGGAAAATCTGGATACGCTGCGCAAAAATGGCAGGCTTTCCGGTGTGAAGGCGCTCGTGGCATCCACGCTCAACATCAAGCCTGTGATGGGAGCGGATGACGGCAGCATCATTCAGCTCGGACAGGGCATCGGCATGAAGAAAGCGCTGGCAAAGATGGCAGAGACTGCGGTCAGCCAGGCGGTTGAGGCTGGGAAAAAGCGGCTGATGATCACGCACTGCAACAATCTCAAGGCCGCGGAGTGCGTCCGCCGCCACATCGAGGAAAAGCTGCATTTTAAGGAGACGCTGATTCTGGATGCGGCGGGTGTGAGCAGTATGTACGCCAACGAGGGCGGCGTGATCGTCACAATATAGAGTATACCGGCGGTCGATAAGACTGACCGCAGTATACTGTTATGCGCACAGCCGCATAAGGAAATATGCCGCTTCGCGGCTGCGGCTGACAGCATACTTTTAGTATGTTATGCTCACGGCAGATTTCATCTGTCGTGCGTATAGTTACTCAAGCGCGTCGATTTTCTGTTTCAGCTGCTTGTACTCCCGATAGCGCAGGATTGGGAACTTTAATTCTTTGTGGTCCTGCATCACGACCGCGACAGGCATCACGCCGGTCACATACTTAAAGTTGACAATACTCTTGGTATTGACACGCTCAAATTCCTCAAAAGGCTCAAAAATCTGGCGGAGTTCCTCAATTTTTTCATCGACATCGACCTTGGTTCCATCCGTCAGATACAGCCTGCAGGCGTTGTTCTCCTCCAGGGCGTACAGAACCGTGTATTTGGGGATTCTGTTGATGATGGAGTTTGTGTGGACATTGATTGAGACTACATGCCCTGTGACATTGGCATCGCCCAGCGCCAGAAAGTCCGGAAGCGGGTCCGGAATGTAGGGTTTTCTCGCGTGCACAACGTAGTCTGGCAGATTGGGGATTGCGGTATAGTCAATCCGGTCAGAGTACAGAATCAGCGGGGCGTGATAGCCCATCTCGCCGAGGCGTTCAATGATAAATTCCACAATGCCCGGCTCCGCGCTCATGTCCATAAAGATCAGATTATATTTCAGGGGATTGGTGAGAAAGTGCATTTTCTCGCCGTAAGAGTCCACGTACAGGATATTCGGCGTGCCCGCGCGCTTGTCCGACTCCCGGGAAAGAAGCCGTTCCAGATGCTTTCGGTCCGCCACATTATCGTCACATATTGCTACATGCATGATCTGTTTACACCTCTTTTATCAGAATTTTCCAGCATCCTCCCAGCAAACAAAATGATCGGCCGCGCTTTGCTGCAATATTCACAAAATATTGTGGAAAGAAGTGGAAGTGATTGGTATTATTACTATAATAGCATAACTGGAATGGGGGAAACAAGAGTTAATTCGCACAAATTTTGCAAGGTTTTTTCCTTGCTGAGGACAGTGTGAATTGGCAAAAATTCATTGACTTCATTGGAAAATAATGTTACACTATACAGGTACGATTTGGTTTATAATTATACCATAAGTGTACACAGCTCACTCTAACTATTTAATAATGTAAGCGTGCAGGAAGAGTCTCTCTTTTTGCGCGCTTATATTATTTTTCTAACGGATTTTCCGAACCCGGTGCAGCCCAAAAGGGCGGATGAGAACTGTGATTGGTTCTCATCCGCCCTTATTATGCGCGGCCCGATTAAAAATCAGCTATTTGCGCCGGCAAGATTATTCAGTTCGTTCTGCATCAATACCCACGCCACAATGGGGATAAACAGGCAGAGCAGCAAATAGAGCACATTGCTGTTGCTCGATGGAATGCCGCGTTTCTGCTTTGCGAGGTCAATCTTTTCACCCTGCTTGTATCCCCAGTACAGACCGTAGATATTGCAGGTGACAATCGTGAGAAGAACGGTCATGCCGCCGGATGTCCCATTGGTGCCGGATACCGTATTTGCGTCGTTGGTCAGGCATGCGAGCCAGTAAAATCCATAAATGCCACAGGTGATAAAGGATAAAATAATGCAGACTGCAATGTTTCTTTGTTGAATCATAATAAATGCTCCTTCGTATAAATTTTTTATAAACTCATTTGACATAGTATAAAATAGATAACAATCCATGTCAATAGAAAAAACCATATTTCAGACAGTTTCACAAAAGTATGCCACAGACCAGAATAACAAACAAAAGTTCCGAAAATATCTTCTTTTCTCTGTACAAACAGAGGTCTGTGTGCTATAATCAAAAGTACTTTTTGGGCTGTCAAAATTCTATATGGCAGTGAATTCCTGCTGGAAATGGGCCAAGGGGTTTCGTTTGCGGGAAGGCAGATTCGTACTACAGTGGAAATACTTCACAGGGAGAATATTATCAT
>CAMWOK010000163.1 GCA_947175845.1 uncultured Lachnospiraceae bacterium
CTCGACGAGCATCACCATGTACATGTTGTTGATCGGGAGAAATTCAACTTTGCCCCCGGATTTGTCCTGGATGCGAAACGCCTTGTTCAGACCGAACATCCCCACGCCGAAATCCTTGTAAAATGTGGTCACACAGTCGAAAAATTCCTGTTCGTCAGCCGCCTGCTCGAGCTGTGCGCTCAGGGTAAGAATCTTCTCGCTGACATTTTTGTTGTACATCAGTTCTTTTTTTCCGATTGCCCTGTAATTTGACAGATGCGAGAAGCAGTCGATTCCGAGCGCTCCCTCTATCTGCGAAAAATCAAAATCAAACAGATTCTTAAAGACCCTGAAATCATTCTTTGCAAAATGGTTCACGCTGCCGTCGTTCGCGCCCACCTTCTCGCAGGTGATACTGAACGGATTCTCGTTTGTCACCATAAAAAAGGTGAGGTAATTGTGCCAGAGATTGTGATTAAAACCATAATCGGTGGCGATGATCAGCAGCCGTTTCAGCTGCGTGTAGATCTCCTGAATCAGCGCCGGTTTTGAATCTGTCTTCTCGTCAAACCGGCGGAATATCTCCCCAAGCTGATAGAGGATACAGCCCTTGTCCATATCCCCGTACATAATTAATTTCGCAATCTCGCGGTACATTTTTTCCTCCCCTGCCATTCATCCGTTATTTTTTTGCAGTTCTACAGTCTGCCTCCTCGAGCGACACGCCGTCCTCCCACGCTCCGCAGTAGCGCAGGTACTCCGCCTCTGTGTTCAGGAAATCCGCCGCGTTCTGCGGCAGCACAATCGGCTCTATCCTGCTGTCGAGACAGCTGTTATCTATCCGGCTGCTGTCTCGATAGCTGCAGACATAGATGACTTTTCTGCAGTTGAGAAACACCCAGTCAAACCGCTGCGCGCAGGCGCTCTGCTTCCCGCCCATATATTCATACAGCTGCTCCACATCAAGGTCGCTCTCATCCTTTGGATGCAGAAACAGATACAGCCCGTTGTAGCGCTTTTGCTGATAGCTTGTGTTCAGTTTTTCAAGCTTTTTATCAAACCGGTACTTCGCCTTGTACAGATAGTCCTGCT
The DNA here is from genome assembly GCA_947175845.1 of uncultured Lachnospiraceae bacterium. Classification (GTDB taxonomy): domain Bacteria; phylum Bacillota; class Clostridia; order Lachnospirales; family Lachnospiraceae; genus COE1. The sequence continues at coordinate 1,072 of CAMWOK010000163.1, forward strand.
GCTCCATGTCATCCGGCAGCACAGCCCAGAATCTGCCATTGTAAAAGTTCAGGCGCTCCCCGTAGCGCTCCAGCGCGGCCGGCGGCAGCTCCTCTTTCAGACAGCCCAGATACTGCTCGATGAAGTTTTTGGTCTGTCCGTCATCCGGAAGCAGCGCCTGGCTCACCTCCAGCCCCAGATCCATCGTCTCGTTTATCCAGTCCGGCGACTCGCTCTTGATAAAAGACGGTCTGTACTCCCGCCAGAGATATTTTAAGGAAACCACCGCGTATATCTCGTTTAGCAGCTTCTCATATACCATAATTGCCCATCCTCCCCGCCTCAGTTCGCTGCCGGATAAAGCGCCAGGTCCCGAATCACCTCGCCTGCGAGAATCAGGCCCGCCACCGGCGGCACAAAGGCATTGCTTCCCGGTATGCGCTTCTTTCTGACACAAGTGTCACTTTCTTTTGCCAGATCTCCATGTGCCTCCACTGCTGTATCTGACAGCTCTGCCTTCACAGCTGGTTCTGCTGGCATCTCCTCCGAGTAGACGACCTTCAGCCGCTCGATGCCGCGCCGTCTCAGCTCGCGCCGCATCACCTTCGCAAGCGGACACACGCTTGTCTGGTAGATATCCGCCACGCGAAAGGCAGTCGGGTCCATCTTGTTTCCCGCGCCCATGCAGCTGATGATCGGCGTATGCGCCCTGTCTGCCTCCATGACAAGCTGGATTTTTCCAGCTACAGTGTCAATCGCGTCCACCACATAATCGTAAGCGTAAAAGTTGAAGTCGGACGCTGTCTCCGGCAGAAAAAAGGTTTTGTGTGTGTTGACAACCGCATCCGGATTGATGTCCAGAACACGCTTTTTTGCCACATCCACCTTGTGCGCGCCTATCGTGCTGTGCGTCGCGATGATCTGGCGGTTGAGGTTTGTGAGACACACCTCGTCTTTGTCGATCAAATCCAGTGTCCCGACACCGCTGCGCGCGAGCGCCTCCACCACATATCCGCCCACACCGCCTATCCCGAACACTGCAACGCGGGCATTTTTCAGCCGCTCCATTCCATCCGGCCCCAACAGCAGCTCCGTTCTTGAAAATTGGTTCATAGTCTGTTCTCCAGTGTTTTGTTCATGTTCCCTGTCTGATATCCCTGCAAATCGACTGCCACGTAGGTAAATCCGTACGACGCAAACGTCCTCGTGATTTCATCCCGGACATCCTGCCGCGCGATGCGGTCAAACGCGTCCACGGGCACCTCTATCCGTGCAAGCGTGCCGTGAACCCGCACGCGCACCTGCCGAAAGCCCCTGTCCATCAAATACTGCTCCGCCTGTTCCACCATGCGCAGCTTTTCCTCCGTGATGGTCTCCCCGTAGACAAAGCGCGACGCGAGGCAGGCGTACGACGGCTTGTCCCATGTGTCCAGACCATACGCCCTTGACAGCTTTCGGATCTCCTGTTTGTACAGCTGCACCTCCCGGAGCGGGCTTTTGATGCCAAGTTCCGCAATCGCCCGCAGCCCGGGGCGGTAGTCTCCCAGATCATCCATGTTGGATCCCTCGATCACGTGCGCGATTCCATGCGCGTCTGCCAGTTCCCGGAGCCCTTTAAAAAGTGCTTTCTTGCACAGATAACAGCGGTCGGACGGGTTTTCGGAAAATCCCGCAATGGCGAGCATATCCGCCTCATAGACATACTGCGTGATGTGTTCTCTTTCGCAGAATGCGTCCGCCTCACAAGACTCTCTTTGGGGAAACACACAGGACTTTGCCGTGACCGCCACCGCGCGGTCCCCGAGCACCTCGTGCGCCACCTTTAACAGAAACGTCGAGTCCACGCCGCTTGAGAATGCCACCGCCACGCTGCCGAGCTTTTGCAGGAGGCTCTTTAACTGCATGAGCTTCCCCTGCGCTGTTGTCTCCACGGTCTCGCCACACGGCATTTTTTCCTGCGCCAAGTCATATGTATCCAGAAAATGATGCCGCACACCGTCCTGCTTATATGCTATTACCGTACTCAGATTTACATTTTCAACACTTTTGAAGAGATTGTTTTCCACAAACGGATTCATCTGGCGCAGCTGGCGGATCAGCTGTTTGATCTCGCGGCGCTTTGAGGTGTTTTCGCGATCCTTGCTGGCTGCGTCCTGCTCTGTGAACTTGCAGGCGCACTGCAGAAACTGCAGGCTGTTGTAGTCCCGCCACGCCTCGATATGCTCCTCGCGTATCAAATACATCGGCCGAATCAGCTCCATCCCCGCAAAGTTCGTGCTGTGGAGCTTCGGCATCATGGTCTGCACCTGCGCCCCGTACAGCGTCCCCATCAGGATCGTCTCAATAACGTCGTCGTAATGATGCCCGAGCGCAATCTTGTTGCAGCCGAGCGCCTGCGCCCTGCTGTACAGATGACCGCGGCGCATCCTGGCGCACAGATAACAGGGCGACTTTTCTATCTGAAACACCGAGTCAAAGATATCCGATTCAAAGATCGTCAGCGGGATGTTCAGGCGCTCTGCGTTTTTCTCAATCAGCTGTCTGTTCTTGACCTTATATCCGGGGTCCATGACCAGAAACTGCACGTCAAAGTCAAATTTGTTGTGCCGCTTCAGCTCCTGAAACAGCTTCGCCATCAGCATGGAATCCTTGCCGCCGGAGATGCAGACAGCGATTTTATCCCCCTCCTGCACAAGGTCGTACTCCCGGATTGCCTTCGTAAACCTGCACCAGAGATTTTTTCGGAAGCGTTTGCGCAGATCCTGTTCAATCTCCAGATAGTCTTTTTCATTTTGTGACACTTGTGTCATTTATGTATTCACTCCTTCTGCCGGGGAACTGCAGGCAGCCTCTCCCGTATGCCTCGAATGCTCTTAGTATATCCTCTTTTCCCGCTTTTTGCAAACAAAATCCACTCTCTGCAGGACTTTTTATCACATGGAATCCAAAAGGGAGCGCAGCAGCATGATATGATACTGCTCATCCTGTATGATTCGATACAGCACTGCGTTCACATACGGGTCCCGGATCCATTGAATGTGCATGTCATACTGCCCGATGGCGGCCTGCTCCCGCTCGAGATCCGCCTGCAGCATCTCGCTGAATTTCTCGGGCAGAATCAAACACTGCGGCGACCACATCCACGACTGCCCTCCCGGCTGCTTTGCGGTGAAGCAGACATTCCCGCCCAGCAGATAGATCAGCTCCCCGAGCTTCTGCATGTGTATCATTTCCGCCATCGCCATGCCCATGACCGTCTTTCCCATCGGACACCGCTCGCAGAACATGCGGCTCTCATTGTTGATGTACTGCGTGACAGCTGACATCTCGGAAATCTGCCCGCAGTAGTCGATGCTGAGCAGGTCCGCGTACTCCGGATTTCTCGCCTGCACCTGCACCGGCGGGTATGGCAGTTCCATCATCGCCGGCCTGACACTGGAAAAATCACAGTCATTCACGATCATTTTGTTGTTATTTTGCATAGATACGCCTCTGCTTTTCCATATGGACTCTTACTACACAATATATTAAAAAACCGGCACATCAATGCCTTCTTTGCCCATAATTACCTTTTTATCCACCTGAAAGGCAAAAACTGTCCTGATATATTTTCTCGAAATTGGCCATTTTCGGATATACACTTTTTGTGTATAGTGTAACTGTGAATGCTGCTACAAAACAGGAAAGGATATCATGCAATGAAAAAAATAGCCCTGATTAACGACCTGTCCGGCTTTGGAAAATGTTCGCTGACAGCGGCAGTCCCCGTCATCTCGGTCCTCGGGATACAGGCATGCCCGCTGCCGACCGCGGTGCTGTCCGCGCAGACGGGATTTCCAAGTTACTACTGCGACGATTACACAGACAGGATGAACGCGATTACCGACGCGTGGAAAGCCATGCAGGAATCTTTTGACGGCATCTATTCCGGCTATCTTGGGAGCGCCGCACAGATGCACAATGTCCTGTATTTTCTGGAAAAATTTCACACGGCTGACACGCTCTATCTCGCCGACCCCGTGATGGGCGACAACGGGCAGCGCATCCGCATCTTTACGCAGGAGCTTCTGGACAGTATGCGGGAGCTGACAAAGCACGCAGGCGTCATCACGCCGAACCTGACAGAGTTGTGTCTGCTGGCGGATGTGGATTACGATGCGCTGACCAGTCACGCATCCGACGAAAATTACTTATCTTATATAGAAGACACAGCGCGCAGACTGCTGCCAGGCGCCTACACCAGCCAGACGATCGTCATCACCGGAATCGTGCGAAAGCTGCCAGGGGAAGCTTATGTGGGCAATCTTGCCGTCACACCTAAGAGCCGCTTCTACCTGGAAACGCCATACCGCGGCGAGAGCTTCTCCGGCACCGGCGACCTGTTCGCCTCCGTCATCATGGGAAGCCTCATAAACGGGCTCACCGTCGAGGAGGCGATGAAAAAGGCAGTCAGGTTCCTATGGCCCGCCATTGATGAGGCCTCGCGCGACAATGTTCCCAAAAACCACGGCGTCTATTTTGAGAAGTATTTGAACTTATTGCTGTAATTCGCAGCATGAAACATTGATTGAAAGCAGGAGGGATTCTCTATGACAACACAAACACTGCCCAGAACGGGCCAAAAGAGGGGCGTCCGACTGAAATACCTGACCCTCACAGGGCTTATGGCAGCCATGACAACCATTATGACTGCCTGCATCTGCCATATTCCCACCGGAATCAACGGCGGCTACATCCATTTTGGCGACGCTGTCATCTATCTCGCGGCAGCGCTGCTTCCCACCCCCTACGCGCTCGCGGCGGCGGCTATCGGCGGCGGACTTGCAGACCTTATGACCGCTCCCATGTGGGCGCCCGCAACCATCGTTATCAAGATGCTGATTGCACTCCCCTTTTCCAGCAAATCCGCCAAGATTGTCACCCCGCGCAATGTGGCTGCATCCGCCGCCGCATGTATTCTGTCAGGGGCTGGCTATTATATTGCCGAGTATCTGCTGTTTGGCGCATGGGCTGCGCCTGCCGCTTCCGTGGCGGGCACGCTGATTCAGTCCGGCGGCAGCGCGGTGTTCTTCGTCGTATTTGGGCTTGCACTCGACAGGACCCACACAAAGACCAAGTTTCTCAACAACCTTTAGGAAACAGAAAGGAAGTTCAAATACTTATGGCTGACATCCTATATACCTACAAAAACCAGGTTTACGCCAACATCACAAACCGCTGCGACTGCAGCTGTACGTTCTGCGTCCGATCCGCAAAGGACGCTGTCGGAGACGCAAAAACGCTGTGGCACAAAACAGAACCGACTCTTGCAGAAATCAGACAGGCAGTCGACCGTTTCGATTTTACAGGGTATGATGAACTGGTGTTTTGCGGCTACGGCGAACCAACCTGTGCGCTTGACAACCTGCTTGCAAGCGCTGCATATGTAAAGGAAAACCATCCTCTTTCTATCCGGCTCAACACAAACGGACTGGGCAATCTCTACCATGGCAGAAATATCGTGCCGGAACTTGCAGGCGTGATCGACAGCGTCTCCATCAGCCTGAATGCCCCCACCGCCGAGAAGTACGAGGCCGTCACCCGGCCGCAGTTTGAAAACGCCTACCCTGCACTGCTCGAATTTGCATCCCTCGCCAAAGAAGCCTTTGCGCGCACACAGCTCTCGATTGTGGATGTCCTGCCTCCCGACGAGATTGCCGCGTGCCGGAAAATCGCAGATGACCGGGGCATTTACCTGAAAATCAGAAAATATAGTTAGTACAATGAACATTAAGTTTCTGGTACATTGACGCAGAATGATTGTTTCAGAT
>CAMWOK010000164.1 GCA_947175845.1 uncultured Lachnospiraceae bacterium
GCGCAAAAGGCGTCATTGACAAACCCACCCCAACTGCTATAATAAAAAGTGAATCACACAGTCTGTCAATTTGGATTTCTTTCCCAGTATCCAAATCAGAAGAATGGAGGAATCAATGAAGAAAAAACTCTTACTCACGACCCTTGCAGTCCTGCTCTTTGGAAGCGCGCTTCCCGTGCACGCCGCCCCGCAGTATATGGCGGACGGTGCGGTGTTTGACGCAGAGTGGTATCTGGAGCAGAACCCCGACCTCGCGGCGGCATTTCCAGCGGATGTCTCCCCGGAGATACTTTATCAGCACTATGTCACCTTCGGCCAGAAAGAGGGGCGCTCCCCCTACAATGCAGCGACATTCAACCCGGACGACATCGCTCCCGGCCAGGATACGACAACGCCTTCCACTCCGCCGGCGCCGTCAAATCTGACCCCGGTGTCATCCAGCAACAAAGATACCCAGAACTACCGCTGGTACAGCAACTACGACTGGAACTGGGCAGATACGGTCAAATCCCATCTGTACGAAAATCCTGCGGGCGGCATCACCCGCGTGGAATATGTCGACGGACAGATTATCGTGGAGGATTACGACGATTCCTTTTATCTGCGCTCGAACCGCACCATTCCGATGGAATTGTCTTTGTGGGGCGGATTTTTCGCCGGGGAAAACTACAATTTTGTGATATTTGGACAGGAAAATCCCACGCAGAACAACGACACTGAAGTCATCCGCGTCGTGAAGTACTCCAAGGACTGGAAGCGCCTCGGACAGACAAGCCTGCGCGGCGCCAACACCACCGTCCCGTTTGACGCAGGCTCTCTGCGCTGTGCCGAGTACGGCGATTATCTCTACATCCGCACCTGCCATGAAATGTATGCGTCCGCGCGCGACGGGAAAAACCATCAGGCAAATCTGACGCTCACCGTGCGCCAGAGCGACATGGCGCTCACGGATACCTACTATATTGTCATGAACAGCAGCGTAGGCTATGTCAGCCACTCCTTCAACCAGTTTGTCCTTGTTGACCAGAACCAGAATATCGTCACGCTTGACCACGGCGATGCGCACCCGCGCAGTATCGTTGTGATGCGCTACAAAAGCGCCAAGGCCGGAGGAGACAAGTTCAGCGGAGGCGTCGCAGAAAGCGAGCTGGTGACATTTTCCGGCGCGATCGGGGACAATCATACAGGCGCCACGACAGGCGGCTTTGCTGAGACTGAAAACGGCTATGTGACTGCGCTGAACTATGACGCTACAGGCACCGGCATCCGCGATATCTATCTTGGCTACACCAGCAAAAACGGACTGAACGCAACGTTAAACGGCGTCACAGCGCTGACTGGTATGCGCACGCCGGTGCTTGCCCCCACAGGGCTCGACGGCGGTTATCTGATGTGGACGGATGTAAACAACACCTTCTACTATACCAGGTATGCGGACGGCGGCACAGTTGGCACAATCAGCACAGCACCCGCGGCATTGTCCGACTGCCAGCCCATCTGCCACAACGGCGAGGTTATCTGGTATGTCACCTCCTACTCAGCACCTGTATTTTACAAGATAAACGCCGCCGGAGTGCTCTCAAAGATTCCGGCAAACGGACAGTAACCCCTGTAACAGGCAGCACAACGCTGCCTGTTTTTCCCGCTGCTCTCAGAAAGGAGGCCTTCAAATGACATCTGCAGATGTGTTCAGCCTATTGGGAGAATAGGCTGAACAGACGTATTCTCCTTTGTTTACCAATATTAAAAGACAAGGAGAACCTAAACATGTCATACAAGACCAAAAACAAGACCAATACTCGCAGAATTTATCAGAATATCAACCGGATGGCGTACCCCATCCTGCTAAACTACCTGCTCTCAAGCGTGTTTGAGCTGCTCGACAAGGCGATTGTCGGACACTACTCCGTGCAGGGCTTTGCGGTCGTGGGCGCCGCCGCATCCTTCACCTTCGCCATAACAGGAGCGCTCGGAATTTTGTCCGCCGCCTTCAACATCACCGCGGCAGAGGAGCGGGGACGCGGCAGTGCGCAGGGCTTTGAGACGGCCTTTGAAGTCAGCAAAACACTGGCGCTTATCGTCGGCGGATGCTTCTTTGTGCTCAGCCTTCTTGGAGGACGTTTTTTCTTCCAAAGAGTGTACAAAATACAGGGGACAGACCTTGAAACATTGCTGTCCTACTTCTATCCGGCGTCGTTCACGGTGCTGCTAAATATGCTGATCTTTCAGTACAGCACCTACTTTCGAAACTGTCTCAACACCAAAATCACGCTGTACAGCACCGTCGTGTCCACGTGCGTCAACCTGTTTTTTGACTTCTCGCTGGTGTATGGATACTGCGGGCTTGTGCAGCTTGGAACAGCGGGCGCGGCTTGGGGGAGCATCATTGGGCTGGCCGCAGGACTGCTCGTGTACCAGGCTGCGTATTTTCGAAGGCACCCGGCAATGCCCGGCCGTTTTCACCGGCTGTTCTGGCTTTTTATCAGACAAAAACGCGCGGGGCAGGGCGCAGACCATCCGTTTGGCTTTACAGAAACAGCTATTGACGCAAAAGCCGCAGCGCAAAAAATAGTGCGGCTGTACCCGGCACTCTTTGGACAGGAACTGCTCGAGAGCACCATCTTCGCATGTGTCGTGTCCGCCGCTGCCGCGCGGCTTGGAACCCGGCAGCTTGCAGTGTACAGCCTTCTCGACACGCTGGCAGGCACCCTCGGCCTCCCGATATATGCCTACGCCGCCGCCGCGCAGACCTTCGCCCTGCAGAGCTATTCGGCAGGGTGCTGCCCTGCAAAGAAGCAGGAGTCGGAAGCCAACCTTCCGGCAGTTTATCTGACCTGCGGCATGCGGCTGACTTTCTGCGCAATTGCCGCCCTGTGCGCGCTGTGCAGCATTCTCGGCGGAAGACTGCTGTATCTGATTGTGGACGACACCGATATCGTATCGGGCGCACAGGAGCTGCTCATCTTCGTGTTTCTGCTCCTGCTTGCCAGGATTCCCTGTCAGATCTACATGAACTATCTGCAGGGAATTGGCAGAGAGCGGTTTGTCCTGCGCTGCACAGCCGTCGGGACGGCGTGCGCAAGCCTCGGCTGTATGGCCTTGGGCGCACTGTTTGGATTGCCCGGGATTTATGCCGGCATGATTGTGGAGCTGCTGGCGCTTGGATTTTGTTATGCTGCCCCGCGCTCACGCTGACAGCGAAATTTAAACATGGGTTCTGCGAGGAGGCAGACCGCATGGCGCGCACGATAGAGAACAGCCGCAAAAAAGAAACGACAGACAGGTTTGTCGTTTCTTTTTTATGTACACACCGCCCCATTTGCCCAAGTCCAAGTGCGGAAAGCATCTCCTCCACAGCAATTTCATCGATCCTGATTTTTCAAAAAAGGATTGACATTTTGTTTCACATGTAATAAAATAATTACACATGAAACAATTAATTATTTAGTGCAATACAGGAAAGGAGCTTTTATATGTTAAACACAATGATGCCCATAACGCTTGTCATAGGATTTTTTATCCTAGCCGCAGTGTACCTCATCACGAAATGTGTGAAGGAGCGGACGCAAATCAACAGCATCGACCAGACAAAATTCAACACTTTTGTGGAGGAAATCAAGCGGGAAAACGCCCAGATCCGCAAGGACCTGCAGACTGTGAAGACAAAAGTTGAAGCCATTGACGGAATGATGAAAGAAATCTGACTATGAATAGCGCAAACAGAAAAAATCCAAATGTTTTCGACACAAACCATTCCGGTCTGAATCCTCTCATCGCGGAAAATTTTGTGGGAGATTCGCCCCTCACAAACTATGAGGCGTACATCCCCATTTTCGACGCACTGTCCCACCCCGTCCGAATCAAGATTGTCGGCATACTGGCGGAGGGACGCCAGTATGTGAGTGAGCTGGCGCGGCTGGTAAACATCAGCCGGCCGCTGCTGTACATGCACCTGAAAAAACTCGAGGCCGCCCGTCTTGTCACGAGCGCCATGGAGCTGTCCGACAGCGGAAAAGCCATGAAATACTACGCGCTGTCCGACTTTGAGCTGCGGATCAGCAAGGAGCTGCTCGCCATTCTCGCGCGGGAGATCGTCGTGGAAAATCCCGCCGAAAAATCTGAGCGTCACTGATGGAAACACCAGACTGTCAGTCCTTACACACATCCAGGATATCGTCAAACGGTATCCTGGTCTGGACGATCTGCAGCACTCTGCTGTCTGTGTCAATGCGCGCCAGGACACCCGTGACCTTCACATACTCCTGTTTAGAGTAGTACACAACCGTTACAAGCTCCCCGATTGTCAGCCGATGCATCTTCCTATCAAGCGCCTCGGCCATCTCCTCTGAAAGTATCCTGCGCGGAACCGTGACATGCTCTTTGGCCTCAAGCGCCTCGGCAAACCCGGTGAGGGCTGCAAAGGGCATAAACTGTTTTGCGCGCTTCTCTGTCGGCATCGGATAGGACGGCTTTCCAGACATTTTTTCCTGCACTCCTCCATTGATTCCGAAGGCCATTCTACGCTCTGTGGCCTCCAATCTGTTTGTTTCTGGTGATTGTCATGGCATTGTTTTCCAGATTCATTCCTTTTAAAACAGCATTTTTTCCGTATCTTTGCCGGATCTGCAGAACCGCTTTCTGAAGCCTGCGGCTTCGCTCAAGTTCCTCAAAATCCACATACAGGCTGCACTGCCGGCATGTCTCCGGACGCACCTCATTGCACGTAATCGTCACTTTCCGAATGGAGATCAACGGATTCACAATCCTCTGATACAGCGCCACCACCGCCGGAATCATCACTGAGTCGGCGTTCGTCTCAAAATCGAGGGACGCTGTGCCGTGCGCGTACTCCACAACATGAAACCCGGAATAGCCGATATGCAGTGTCACGGATTTCGTGACAAGGTTCTGACTCACAAGGTCAAGACACAGCAAATCCATCATCTCCTTGACAATCAGCTCCCCATCCCTGTACGAGTAGTCTTTCATCAGCACCTGCCCGCTGGAAATGCTCTGGCTGCGCGGGCGGTACGCCTTGATGTCAGCGATCGTTACCGGCTCGCGCCCCCACGCATGGTCAATCAGAAGCTCCGCGTCAACGCCGAATATCTGATACAAAAAGTCCTCGTCCGCCTCCGCAATTCCTTTCATTGTATCAATACCATAGGAGGAAAGCTTTTTTGCCATGCCTGCGCCCACCCGCCAGAAATCGGTCAGCGGTCTGTGGCGCCACAGCCTCGTGATATACGTCTGCTCGTCCAGCTCCCCGACCGCATCCGGCGAGGGCTTCGCCGCGATGTCGAGCGCGATTTTTGCCAGATACAGATTGCTCCCGACACCGCAGGAAGCGCGTATCCTGGTTCTGTCCCAGATCTCCTGCATGATGCGTATCCCCAGCTCCCGCGCGGACATGTGGTAAAGCCTCAGATAGGGCGTGACATCCATAAACGCCTCGTCCACCGAGTAGACGTGAATGTCCTCCTTCGCGATATAATGCAGATAGACCGCATAGATCTCCGCGGAATAGTCAATGTATTTCTGCATGCGCGGCGGGGCTGTGATGTAGGAAATCCCGCGCGGGATCTCGCCTACCCTGCATCGGTTTTTGACGCCGAGCCGCTTCATCGCGGGCGATATGGCAAGACAGATGGTGTTGACAGAGCGCGCTGTGTCAGCGACCACAAGATTGGTCGTCATGGCATCCAGACCGCGCTCTGCGCACTCCACAGAAGCGTAGAACGATTTCAGGTCAATGCAGAGATAGGTCTTTTCCATGTGCATTCTGTGTGATCGCCCCTTTCCTCTGGCACACGAACTGCCGTCTGCCTGCTTTAACAGACGTACGAATCAAGATGATGAAATTTTATTTTTCGCACGAAAATCTCATCAAACCAGTCTAAACTATAGTATGTCCATTTGTCCCGGATCATACATGGAAATAAAAATGCACACAAATCAGGATGGTGAAATTTTATATTTCACACGACCTGTTTCCTCTCTCAGCGCAATAAAATAGAGCATATAGCTCCATTTCTATATGCTCTAATGCGGTCAGTATATTAATTTTTGATTGACAGGACTGCTTAAAACTTCGCGTCCGTACCGTTTCTAATCGCCGAAGCTGATGCCAAGCATCTTTGCCTCCTTGATGATTGTGGAATCGGGGTCTACCATCTTGAGCTTGCCCGCCACATCCTGAAGCGGAACCTTCACGACTTCTCTGTTCTGATAGCCGACCATGTAGCCGTACTCGCCCTTGAGAATCAGCTTGGCTGCCTCCGCGCCGAGCCTGCTCGCAAACACCCTGTCATAGGGATCGGGGCTTCCGCCGCGCTGTGTGTGTCCGGGAACTGTGACGCGCACCTCCATGCCGCTCTTCTCCTTAATCTTGTCTGCGATCTCGTAGGAGACGCTCGGATACTTGTAGTCCGCCATGTACTTCTTGAACTCTTTCTTCGAGAGCGCCGCGATCTCCTTGGAAACCGCACCCTCCGCAACAGCGAGGATCGTGAACTTGCTGCCGCGCTCCGTGCGCTTCTGGATCGCCTTGATAATCTTGTTGATATCATAGGGAATTTCGGGAATTAAGATAATATCCGCACCGCCGGCCATACCTGCGTTCAGTGTCAGATACCCCACCTTGTGCCCCATTACCTCCACGATAAACACGCGCCCGTGGGATGCCGCGGTGGTGTGAATCTGGTCAATGCACTGCGTCGCAATGTCCACCGCACTCTGAAAACCAAATGTCATGTCCGTTCCCCAGAGGTCATTGTCGATCGTCTTTGGCAGGGTCACAACATTCAGGCCTCGCGCACAAGACTGCAAACCTTCTGCGCGAGGAGGGCCTGAATG
>CAMWOK010000165.1 GCA_947175845.1 uncultured Lachnospiraceae bacterium
AGCAAGCTCCCAACAGCATTTTGCATATCCAATTTTGCATGGCTGAACTGTTACTCAAAATCGTTTCGCGACGTCAAAGCCATGTGTCATGGTTTGATGCAGTTCAACGGTTATACACACAAAATCAGTGTAGAATCAGGCAGGCCCCGCAGGTGTCAAGCACAAAGTTTCGTCATTTCTCACGAAATTTTAAAAAGTATTTTATGCAAAATACTGTATGCAAACTGCACAAAAATGATTGAATTGTCTGAAAATATATAGTAAAATTGTAATAGTTAAGCCATGCAGGATTGATGGAAATCAATTTTATGGGGCGTATGTCCGTCAACGAATGAAGTTGTCACAGGCAGTCTGAGAATAGAAATAAATGAGATGACAATGAGTGAATTGGCATGGTCAAATATTATTAAATAAGAGTGTTCTCAGGTAATTATGGGAGTGCTCCCGAAAATAGGAGGTAGCTGAAATGAATGTTTACACAACTGATAAGATCCGTAACGTAGTATTGTTAGGTCATGGTGGAGCCGGAAAGACGAGCCTGGTGGAATCAATGGCGTATCTGTCAGGTATCACGTCGCGCATGGGACGCGTGGAGGACGGCAACACAGTCAGTGACTTTGGCAAGGAGGAACAGAAAAGAAGAATTTCCATCAGCACGTCGGTTGTGCCGATCGAGTGGGACGGCGTGAAGATTAATGTTCTGGACGCGCCCGGATATTTTGACTTTATTGGCGAGGTTGAGGAGGCGATCAGTGCAGCGGACGCGGCGGTTATCGTGGTTTCAGGCAAGTCCGGCGTCGAGGCGGGAACAGAGAAAGCCTGGGAGCTGTGCGAGAAATACAAGCTGCCGAGAATGATATATGTGACAGGAATGGATGCAGACAACGCTTCATTTAAAAATGTGGTGGAGAAGCTCACGGAGATGTACGGCAAGAAGATTGCACCGTTCCATTTCCCGATCAGGGAGAACGAGAAGTTTGTGGGCTATGTGAATGTCGTGAGCGAGACCGGAAACCGCTGGAAGGGCAAAGATGTGGAGGCTTGTGAGATTCCGGACTACAGCAGGGATAATCTCAGCCTGTACAGAGATACTCTGATGGAGGCGGTAGCCGAGACGAGCGAGGAGTTTATGGACCGCTATTTCGGCGGAGAGACTTTCTCTGAAAATGAGATTCGCGCCGCGCTGCGCACCAATGTCATTGACAGTTCCATCGTTCCGATCAGTATGGGATCGAGCCTGCTATGCCAGGGTACATACACGCTGCTCGACGACATTGTGAAGTATATGCCGAGTCCTGAGAACAGGCAGCTTGCCGGATTTAACATGAAGACAAACGAGGTGTTTGAGGCAAATTATGATTTCTCAAAGGCAAAATCAGCATATGTATTCAAGACGATCGTTGACCCGTTTATCGGCAAGTACTCTCTGATTAAAGTATGTTCCGGCGTGTTTAAGACAGATGACACAATCTACAATAAAGATAAGGACGTTGAGGAGAAGGTCAGCAAGCTTTACATATTACAGGGCAGCAAGCCCATTGAAATCAGCGAACTCCATGCAGGTGATATCGGCGCCATCGCGAAGCTGACGGCTGCGCGGACAGGAAACACGCTCTCCACAAAGGCGACCGTGATCGAGTACGGCAAGTTTGAGATTTCAAAACCGTACACGGCAAAGCGCTACAAAGTGCCGAACAAGGGAGATATTGACAAGGTTTCCCAGGCACTGCAGAAGATGTCGCACGAGGATCAGACATTGAAGGTGGTCAATGATGTGGAGAACAGACAGACGCTGCTCTACGGCATCGGCGATCAGCAGCTGGAGATCATCCAGAGCCGTCTGGCCAATGAGTACAAGTGCGAGATTGAGCTGAGTGACCCCAAGATTGCGTTCCGCGAGACCATCAAGAAGAAATCGGATGTGGAGTACAAGTACAAAAAGCAGTCCGGCGGACACGGACAGTACGGTCATGTCAAGATGCGTTTTGAGCCGTCCGGCGATTTGGAGAAGGCGTACGTGTTTGAGCAGGAGGTAGTCGGCGGTGCGGTGCCGAAAAACTATTATCCTGCGGTGGAGAAAGGAATGCAGGAATCTGTGATTAAGGGGCCTCTGGCGGCCTATCCGGTAGTCGGCGTGAAGGGCATTCTGTATGACGGTTCTTATCACGCGGTGGACTCCTCTGAGATGGCGTTCAAGACAGCGGCGATTCAGGCGTTCAAGAAAGGTTTTATGGAGGCGGGGCCGATTCTGCTTGAGCCGATCGCATCGCTCAAGGTTACGGCGCCGGAGCGCTACACAGGCGACATTATGGGAGATTTGAACAAGCGGCGCGGCAGAGTGCTCGGCATGAATCCGGTTGGAAACGGCAAGCAGGTCATCGAGGCAGATATACCGATGATGGAGCTGACAGGATACTGTACCGTACTGCGTTCCATGACAGGCGGGCGCGGCAGCTTTGAGTACGAAGTGACCAGATATGAGCAGACACCAAATGATATTCAGGATGCGCAGGTGAAGGCGAGAGCGAGCAAAGTTTCTGATTCCGCAGACGTGTAGAAGATTCCATCCACAGGTTTGTGAATTGTAAAATATAGTGTATACAAAAGTGCATCAGGCTATGGCCGGATGCACTTTTGTCATGGGTTGAGGTATTCTGGCAATGCTGATGTATGCCTGTCATGGATTGGAGTGCGGCTGGCTGCGGAGCAGTATCACGAAGGTTGTGCCGCCGCCCGGCGTGTCAGTCACATGGATGCTGCCGCGGTGCGCAGAGATGATATCATAGGCGATGGAGAGGCCAAGCCCGAAGTGGTTTTTGTCGCTTCGGGCTTTTTCGCTGCGGTAAAAGCGGTCAAATATCTTTGCTTTCTCCTCGTCGCTGATTCCGACACCTGTGTCAGAGATCCGGATCTCAAAATGCCTGTTTACATGCGCGGCTGACACGCAGATTTTTCCGCCTTCCGGAGTGTAGCTGACCGCATTGTGAAGGAAGATAGTGAGCACCTGTATGATGCGCTCGCTGTCGCACATGCAGTCTGGGAGCAGTTCCTCGGGAAGGGAGGCGCTGATTTGGATCTGCTTTGCGGCAGCCATGTTCTCAAAGGCCTCACAGCTATTGAGAATCAGCGTGTCGAGCTGCGTGGGCACGGGCTTGATGTCAAGGTGCCCCGTGTCACAGCTCAACAGGGTGAGCATATCATTCAAAAGCCTGGATGTGCGGAGCGCTTCGTTTTTGATGGTGGATAACTCTGGGTGCGTATTTTTTTCCAGCCCTGCCTCTGCGCAGGAGAGAATGACTGCCAGCGGTGTGCGGAGTTCATGCGAGGCGGAGGCGATAAACTGGTTCTGGCGGATCCGCCCTGCCTCGATTGGATTTAACAGTTTTCCGGTAAAAATCCATGCGAATATCCAGATTGCGATCAGGGCAAGCAGGATAATTGCCAAAAATAAAAAGCGCTGCCTTGTGATTTGTCCCTGGAGGGTTTCAAGCGGCGCGGCAAGCAGAATCTCGAGATTTGACGTGCCTTTTTCCATCAGAATCACAAAGCAGCAGTAACCGGAGGAAGTGACATTTGTGTCATTTATGGGATTCAGGATAAAGGATGTATAACGGCTTTTGTACGAGAGTGTGTGGTATGTCATGGAGGAGGTTTCATCGCGGTACTGCTGCCAGGCTTGGGCGAGTACCCGCCTGCGCTCGGCACTTTCCTGTATTTTGTTGGTATCGTACAGAAATTCGGTCCCGTTGTCCATCAGGGACACATAGTACTTTTTGCCCGATTCCAGCTGTGAAAGCCAGGTGTTGCTGATGATGTTCTGCTGCTCAATGTAGGAGGTGATTGTGTATATGTCACTCTGGTAGGCATACAGTTTGTTTTTCATCATGCTGTTCTCGGAGATCAACAAATAGCCGAGCGTCATTACGATCAGTATCAGCGTGGTGATGCAGCCGTTTAACAGTGTCAGTTGAATATGGGCTTTTTTGATGGTGTTCATGGCAGCGATATTCCTCCAAAGTCAGCGTGTTCATTCTTGCAGCAGACAGTATCCGATCCCCCGGATTGTCCGCAGTTTCAGGCGGCTTCCTACAGCCTTGAGTCGTCTGCGGACAAAGTAGATATAGTTGTCGAGATTCCCTTCCTCGACATCGCTGTCTGGTCCCCAGATTTTGAGCAGAAGCGTGTTTCTTGAGAGGGTTTGTCCGCCGTTTTTTATGAAAATCTCAAGCATTGCGCCCTCGCGTTTTGAGCAGGTGCAGCTACCGTCCGGCCCGGTGAGTGTGTTTGTCGTATCGTCAAAGCAGATATCACAGTAGGCGGGGCAGTCCGTCTGTCTGAGGATGGGAGAGCGCCTTGTGACGCACTGGATGCGCGCGATCAGTTCCTCAAACGCGAAGGGTTTGACCAGATAATCGTCGGCGCCAAGGTTCAGTCCGGTCACTTTGTCGTTCAGGGTTCCGAGCGCGGTGATGATGATGACCGGGATGGTGATGCCCTCTTTGCGCAGCCTGGTCATCACCATGGTTCCCTCCATGCCGGGAAGCATTCGGTCGAGCAGTATCACATCGTGGATGTTCTGCGCGGCATAATATAAGGCTTCCTCCCCGTCGCAGCACGAATCTACGTCAAATCCTCTGGAAATCAGCTGGCTGGTGATTGATTCATTCAGTTTTTTGTCATCTTCAGCAAGTAGTATGCGCATTGTTGCTCCTCCGTTTGTTCAAATATTGTTTTCTGTGCAGGTTCTATTTTACTTTATTTTTCTCTAAAAAATCTCTAAAATTACTCTTAATATATATGGAGACGGGAGCGCTGTACCTGATAGTTTATTATATGAGAATTTTTGACAGCTATCAATAGGAACAGCTGTCAAATTTAACAGGAAATTTTTCGGGGGAAAATTGAAATAGGTTTTTAAGTAAATTTTAGTGCAAATTTAGATAGCTTTTAGAGTTTTCTGTGCTATGATACAAATCATATTCAGTCATTGCGTCCCGGAATATACCTTCTGGGGCTATGACACAAAAATGGAGGTTCACAATGAGAAAACATTCAATATGGACAAAGGCTGTGGCTCTTTTTGCGGCGGCTGCGGTCGGGATGGCCACTGCGGGCTGCAGCGCAGGAGGGTGGCAGAACAGCGCAAAGAGCGGGAATGATGGATTGATAACGCAAGAAAGCGTATCTGCAAAAGATCCGCAGGAGGGCGGCACAAACGGAACAGGGCGGTATGTGGAGCACACTGTTTTTGAGGGGGACTATTGGGACCGGCTCAGCGTGCAGACACTGCACGACGGCACAATCCTGTTTGTGAACAGCATGACTTCACAGAAGTATGCCTCGCAGGATGGCGGCGACACGTGGAAGACTCAGCAGAGTGAGGCTTTTGCGGCCTTTCGGGAAAAGCATTATCCGGTTTCGACAGCGGTGTCCAAAAACGGCGTGCTCGCGCTGGTCTGTATGGATCAAAAGGGTGTGCCGGCGGACGCGGAGTATGCGGAATACGAGTACAATCTTTATATTTATGGCACGGATGATGAAGCCAGGCAGATATCAATCGACCTGCCAGATGCCGATTCCGTTTTGAGCGAGGTGGTTTTTGACGGGAAGGACACTTTGTATGTGTATGCCAACGGGTGCCGGAATCTGTACAAGGTGGATATCGACGCCGGCACCTCAGAGAAGCTGACGGCGATTCCGGAGAACTGCTATCTGATGGACTGCAGGGAGGACATCCTGATGTGCATGACGTCTGAGAAAATATTTCTGTATGATTTGGCGGGGAAGCAGTTTATAAAGGATGTGACACTCGACAATTTTATCCGGGATAATTATGAGGAAATGTCCTGGACGGGGGCGGGATTTACGGCGTACTCTTTTCTGGGAGAGGACCATACCATCTATGTGGCCGGAGACAAGGGGCTTTACCGCCATGTGATTGGCGGAGGGATGATTGAGCAGGTGATGGACGGGAGTCTGTCGCAGCTTGGCACACCGTCTATGAGCATTCAGGCAATGACAGTGAATGACCGAAATGAGTTTCTGACAGCGTACGCGGGCGGGAAGATCATCAAGGCGGCATACGACGCGCAGGTGCCTGCTGTTCCCAGTGAAAGGCTGACAGTGTACAGTCTGAGTGACGACGATCTGGTCAGGCAGACGATATCCTCCTACCAGGCGGCATATCCGGAGATGTATGTCGAATACCAGATCGGAATGGACGGGGGCGGCGTCACGCGGGAGGACGCGCTGAAAAAGCTGAACACAGAAATTCTGGGCGGCAGCGGGCCGGATGTTTTGCTGCTCGACGACATGAACATTGACACGTATGTCGAAAAAGGCGTGCTGATGGAGTTGTCGGACGTTGTCGACGCGGTGGACAGGGAGGAGGGATTGTACCGGAACCTGATTGAACATATGCGGGCGGATGGTATGATCTATGCCGTTCCTGCAGGGTTTGACATCCCTGTCATTATCGGGAAAAAGGAGATGGTGGAGGGCGTGACAGACTACCAGTCGATGGTGGAGACGTTTGAGAGGGCGCGGGTGCAGTACAAGGACACTGACATCCTGCAGATATGTTCGGCGACAGGCATAATGAAACGCTTTACACCGATGTGTCAGCCTGCGTGGAGGAGTGAGGACGGTGCACTTGACACAGCAAAGATCAGGGAGTTTCTGGAGCTTTCCAGGCGGCTTTATGACGTGGAGATGAACGGGACGCCTGCGGAACATATTCAGCGGTATCGGCAGTGGATGGCCGGTGAGGACGGCACAAGCGCTGAGGATTCCCCATACTTTAAGGCAATGCGCGTGGAGTATTATCT
>CAMWOK010000166.1 GCA_947175845.1 uncultured Lachnospiraceae bacterium
AGAATAAGTCTATAGCCTGTTCTGACTGGCTATAAACTTATTATACGAGGAGGAATTAACTATGAAACTGAAAAAAGTTTTGGCTGCAATGCTCGCGGCGACAATGGTCATGTCATCGGCAATGACAGTATGCGCTGGCTATTATGACTCAAGCAGCTCCAGTTCCAGCTCTGAGAGCACAACGACAGCTCCGGCAGATGTGCACGAGGTAAATGCCCCGATAACAGTGGCAGGTACGGTTGTGAAGACGTCTGTGGCAGGCGCTTACGCGGCGAAGAGTGTGCAGGGTACAGCTGTTATAACACCGCTTGCAGAAGTGAAGGCAAGCCTGGGACTGACAGGCACACAGCAGCCGGCAATCACAATTTATGACACGGATCCAAACAAGAGTTCAAAGGCGATTGCGTGTGTCAATGCCGCTGCAGAGGTGCTGGGTGCGGAAGTGCTCACGTCGCTAAATATTGATCTGGGCGCTAAGGAGGACGGCAAGTGGGTGACGCTTGCGGACGGCAGTGTGGCTCTTTCAGCAGGACTTCCCAAGGGTGCAGATCCGGCTAAGACCTACTCGGCGATCTGTGTACAGCCGGGCGGAGTTGTGACGATTCTTGAGGATCAGGATACCAATCCACTCACGGTTACTTTTGAAGTAAAGGCTGGTATCGGAACATATGCGATCGTTGCAAAATAAGCAAACATCACACTGTAAACAGACAATTCCGGTATGGTGTGCTGCCACACCGGAATTGTCTGTTTACAGTGTGATGTTTGTGCTGCTTATGTTCTGTATGGCATGTCATGGGATCAGCAAAAGCTATGGATTTTATTTTCCGGCAGACGAGTTTGGATACTGGTCTTTTGCGGCCCGGCTTGCCGGATATGACTGGTCGGACATTGCGTCTCTTAGCTCGTATTATTCGTATGGGTACAGTCTCGTGCTATTTCCTGTATTCGCACTGGCTGAAAACGGGATTGCCGCTTACCGCGCGGCGCTGGCTGTGAATTATGTGATGCTGGCAGCATGTTACTTTCTGATACAGAGGGTGGAAAAGAATATTTCACCGTTCTCGGCGGCGGTGGCAGTATTTTATCCGACATGGCTTTTTTATGCGGGGACGACGTTTGCGGAAATTCTGCTGGTGCTGTTGTATGTCGTGATTTGCCTGTTGCTCTGCGCATATCTCAGGACAGGCAGAAAATATTTCATGGCACTGCTGTTTGGAGCGATGCTTTACATGTATTTTGTGCACATGCGGGCGATAGGCGTTCTGGGAAGCGGCATTGTCACGCTGCTTGTGTACGATCTGTGTCGGGACAGGCGGAGGGTCAGATACACACTGATGCTGCTGTTATGCACGGCAGCAGTGGCGGTGGCAGGGACATTGGTAAAAAACGAGTGGACAAGCGTGGTCTATAGCGGAACGTCAGATGGATTGCAGCGTGTTAACGACTATGCAGGGCAGGCTGAAAAGCTGTTGTATCTCTTTACGGCGGAGGGGATGCGGAATTTTGTGATCAGTGTGGCAGGAAAGCTGTTGTACCTTGGGCTTGCCAGTTTCGGCATCGCTTATTTTGGAATCGCGTATGCAGTAATACAGGTGTTTGGTAAAAAGTCTGAACGGATGAACTGTTTTTACCTGTTTGTACTGCTCTCAACACTGGCAGCGGTATTGATCAGCGCAGTCTATACCATCTATCCCGGGCGTGTGGATACACTCGCGTACGGGCGATATCAGGAGTATGTCGTTCCGATTTTGCTCACAGCAGGCATCAAGTCACTGCGTGAAAAAAGCGTATCTGCGCGAAAAATGGCGCGCAGTATTCTGATTCTACTCGCGCTGGAAGCAGTTATGACCTGGCTTGTCACGGTAAGTCTGCGCGCGTATGGACAGACGGATTTTTTTGGCAATACAATCTGTGGAATAAGCTGGCTGTACAATCCAGAACGGTTTGAGCCAGTGTCTTTTTACTGTCTGGCCTATGGAACGGGTGCGGTGCTGACCGTGCTGGCGTGTGTGGGAATCTGGTGGACTGGCAGGAAAAAAGCGGGAGAACTATTCCTGATGTTGCTTGTGGCACTGCAGATTGCCGTCAGTATGAGGCTGTCTGCAATGTACCTGGACGACGCAAGGCTCGGATGTTTCCGGGACACGATGATAATGGAGAAAATTCAGGAAATAAACACGGAGAATACAAGGGAAGTCTATTACAGTACAGGCGGGGAAAATTTCGGAAATATTGGCATCCTGCAGTTTATGATGCGGGATACAAAGATACATATCATCAAAGAGAATTACAGCGTGGCAAATCAGCGTGCAGAAGATTTGCTTCTGACGGATTATCGCAGCAGCCAGGCAGTGGTGCTGAAAGAGGTGTACGACAGACATCTGACATGTGGACATTTTACATTGTTTTACAATGAGACAGAATAGTTTGTGGAATGAAATGAGGGACGGTGGACGTGAAAAAAGGGTTAGGAGGAATCGTGTGTGCTCTTATCATTCTGTGTGTGATGGGAGAGTCAGTGTGTGCAGCGGCTGCTGAGGACGAAAAGAAAGCCAACACGGTATGGCAGACAACCAGTGACGTGGAGCTTCATGAGAGTCCGGATGCAGCGTCGGCTGTGACAGATGTCCTTTCGGGCGGAACACCAGTAATGCTCAGAGAGGATGAAAAAGAGGGATGGTGTCTGGTAATGTACCAGGACATTACAGGTTATCTCCAGTCTGGTTCTTTGGAGCTGCTGGGCAGCCAGACAGGTCTGGACAGCGAATTTCAGGATATTAAGGAAGCAGGCAGACTGTCGTTTCAGGAGGCAGAGGCGGTAAAAGAGCGCATCGAGGCGGAGAGAATCTGGGGAGCAGTGATCGTTGTGCTGGTTACAGCCATCTTTGGCGTCGGTATCCTCTCGGCATTAAAAAGAAATAAGAGCGTATGAATAGAGACAGGAACAAGATCTTTCTGACAGTGATGTTCGTCGTCTGCATCCTTATCCAGATAGACGTAAATGTGTTTCGAATTAATATCAAAATCGCACTGATAACAGTGGGCGTACTGATCGCGCTGTCGGCCAGACTGATGACGGACAGAGGATTTGTGGAAATAAAGACAGACCATATTGACAGAGCAGTCTATCTGGCGGGTGTGCTTGCGCTGGCGGGAATGTTGTCCAAAGTAATTTTGGATCCGCAAGATTACGGGAAATATATGACACTGCTGTCATTATGTCTGCTTTACTTTGCAGCCAGAAACTATCTGCAGGATATCAGTGAGGATATGCTCTTTCTCGGAAGCGTACTGAATGCGGTTCCAAGCATTCTGCTGTTGTATCATTATTTCGTGGACACAGATTTTCAGTTTCCGGTCTCGCACCTGCTGCAGGCAGACGCAATCCTTCCATGGCTTTTGCTGGCAGTCACGGTGAATGTGCTGGGCTTCTGCGTCGATGACGGGAGACAGCTCTGGTATGGGGCAAATGCAGTTGTTGGATTTTTTCTTTTATTTTTGCAGGATAATGCGGCTGCAAATGTCATGGCAGGAGCGGTATTTTTGCAGATATCCCTGCGCTACATGACACGCAGAACGACAGTGAGGCGCGTCGGACTGATGTTTTTTGCGTATGCATTGCTGCTGTGCAATATGGCGTTGATCACAAATTATACAGATATTCTGTGTGAGGAGGCTGCAGCAAAAGTCTCTTATGACTTGGAGTTGAGCGTGTACGCGGAGTTGATGCTGGCAGTATTTGGGGTCTGGTTTTTCCATACATGGGATAAGTGTGATGGAGAAAGTGACGAGGAAGACAATCTACTGCCGCAGTTTAGGGGATTTTTTAAAAAGGCAGCAATCATGGTTTTTATTGTCTTTTCGACGGCCGCGTCTGCAGGCATCCGGGGAGGCACAGATATTGTTCCAGATGTATTTGGAAAAGCGGCAGAGCTGGTTTTTCAGAGTCTAAAGACACAGAGAGGCATTTTGGAGATGGCGGCGGTATTGTACGGGATTCCCGGCGTCATCCTGACAGGATATTTTCTGTACGGAGTGTTGGATGTACTGCGGAAGAACAGACTGTTAAAGACATCTAGGCACAGAAAGGTGTTTCGTATCGTGTCATGGGTGTTTGCGGTACAGGCATTGTTTCTGACACAGTCCATGGCATCCCTGCCGCTGTATCTCATCTTTGTGGCAGTCATGCTCAATGAACGCGGAGATATGGAAACTGCCGTGGAGGCGCTGCCAGATAAACGGTGTGCAAGCGGCAGGGTTGCGGCAGAATGGCCAAAAGAACACGAGGCGGAACAAAAGAAAGGGGAGCGCGCAAATGAAACTGATCATTCAGATTCCATGCTACAACGAGGCAGAGACCCTGGAGGTCGCGCTGAACGAACTGCCAGAAAAACTCGACGGCATCGACCAGATAGAATATCTGATCATCAATGACGGAAGCAGGGACAACACGGTCGGGGTGGCGAAGAACTGGGGTGTGCACCATGTTGTGAGTTTCACGCAGAACAAAGGGCTCGCCAGAGGGTTCATGGCAGGAATTGATGAGTGCCTGCGGCAGGGGGCGGACATTATCGTGAATACGGATGCGGACAATCAGTATTGTGCCGAGGACATACAGAAGCTCATACAGCCGATTCTTGAAGGCAGGGCGGATTATGTAATCGGGGCAAGGCCGATCGACGAGACGGAGCACTTTTCTTTTGTCAAGAAGAAGCTGCAGCATCTGGGGAGCTGGGCGGTGCGGAAAGCCTCGAACACCAATATCCCGGATGCGCCGAGTGGATTTCGCGCACTCAGCCGCGATGCCGCCATGCGTATCAATGTGGTAAATGACTATACATACACACTTGAGACCATTGTGCAGGCGGGCCGTGAAAAGCTTGCGATCACAAGCGTTCCGATCCGCACAAACTCCGAACTGCGCCCGTCGCGGCTTTTTAAGAGTATATGGAGTTACGTGAAAAAGTCGATGGTCACGATCCTGCGGGCGTACATGATGTACAAGCCGCTGAAATTTTTTACGTTTCTGATGCTGCCGCCGGCAGTGGTGGGGTTAGCCTTTATTGTCCGCTATTTTGTCTATGTGGCGGCGGGCACTGCAAACGGGCATGTTCAGTCGCTGATCCTGGCGTGCACACTGCTGCTCATGGGATTTGTGACTTTTACGATCGGATTGGTTTCCGATGTCATCGCCGCGAACCGAAGGCTGCTGCAGGATACGCAGTATCATACGCGCAGGGCGGAGTACGATGCAATCTACGCGCAGATCCAGCTTGAACAGGGACCGGTTCGGACATACAGCGTTGTGGGTGAGAAGGCGCAGTATGAGAAGGAATATGGCAGTTCTGTGATATAGAGATGCAGTTTAACGTGCTGTTACAAGTCACACTCGCGTCAGTTTTTATCGGTGCACCCGTGATTGCGGTGTGAAAAGCAGCAATGTACCTTGACACAGGACGGTTTTCGTTGGGAGTTTTTTCGATGGGGAAGACGAGAGAAAAGATTGTTTTAATCGGCCCGGTATATCCATATAAGGGCGGTATATCACACTATACAGGACTGATGTGCAGGGCGCTGCAAAAAGTGTATGATGTGACAATGGTGTCATATCAGTTTCAGTATCCCGGATTTCTATATAAAAAGGAACAGAGGGATTACAGCAATGACCGCTTTCGCGTTGAGGACACAAAATATCTGCTCCACACAGCAAATCCATTCAACTGGCTGCGTGCGGCAAAAAGAATAAATGCCATGCGGCCTGAGATGGTTATCATACAGTGGTGGCATCCCTATTTTGCACCATGCTATTACATACTCTGCAAATGTTTAAAAAGTAAGAAAATCCTGTTTGTGTGCCACAACGTGTTTCCACATGAGCGATTTCCAATGGACACAATCCTGACCAGGGCAGTATTGAGGCAGGGAAACTGCTATATAGTCCAGTCTGGAACCGACGCGAAAGATTTGCAGACGATCGTTAAAAATCCAGTTTTCCGTCAGGCGGTGCATCCCACATACAATGCATTTCGGATAGAAAATATGTCAAAGGAAACTGCCCGCAGCAGGCTTGGCATCCGTACAGATGAAAAAGTACTTTTATTTTTTGGATTTGTCCGGGAGTATAAAGGACTGCGCTATCTGATTCAGGCAATGCCTGAGATTGCAGCGCGTATTGAGGATACAAGATTGTTGATAGTGGGGGATTTTTCAGATGAAGAATCAAAAAATCAATATAGAGATATGCTCGCGCAGTCAGGAGTTTCAGAACACATTGATATTTATGACGGGTATATTCCAGACAGAGAAGTGGAAAAGTTCTTCGCTGCAAGCGATCTGGCAATACTGCCGTATGTCAGTGCCACACAGAGCGGAATTGTTCAGATTGCGTATGGCTTCGAGAAGCCCGTGGTGGCGACAAATGTGGGCGGACTGCCGGAAGTGGTGGCTGATGGCAGGACTGGATACATTGTAAAAGCCCAGAGTGCAGACGCGATTGCGGGGGCGGTGGTGGATTTTTTTCAAAATGCACGGGCAGCAGAGTTTGCACAGGGAGTCAAGGAAGAAGCATGGCGTTTTTCCTGGGATAGAATGGTGGAGATTGTGGAGGAAATGCTTGCAGAAGGGAATACGGAAGTGCGAAAATTTTTAGACAGACAGACAGACAGACAGACAGACAGACAGACAGACAGACAGACAACTCACAATCCAGCAAGACAGAGAGCTAAACAAAAAAAAAAAGAGTGGCTGGGGGGGGGGGGGGGGGG
>CAMWOK010000167.1 GCA_947175845.1 uncultured Lachnospiraceae bacterium
CGATCCGAGAACACACATGTAGGCGGGGGACAGAATGGAAGATAAAAAGGTATTACTATCAATCAAAGATTTGGAAGTGAAGTTTCGCGTGCGCGGCAAACGTCTGACTGCGATTCGCGGCGTCTCACTTGACATATATGAGAATGAGTCGATTGCAATCGTTGGAGAGTCGGGTTCTGGCAAGTCTGTGTTTACAAAAACGTTTGCCGGAATGCTTGACAGCAACGGGTATATTGACAACGGCAGCATCATATTCAACGACGAGGAACTTGCGGATACAGTGGTCAGGAAGACTTCTGTTTCCGACAGGATGGTCAGCTATGCGCTGTCAAAATTGAACGCGTACTCCCAGTATGAGCTTGGAGTTGACGTTTACAGAGAGATGGAAGCTTTGAAGGCAGAGCGCTCCGAGAAAGAAAAAATCAGCAAGGAGCAGAGCGAGGCAAGCGACAAGGCGATCGCGGAGCTCGGCGTCCGAAAGACGGAAGCATTCAATCTGAAACAGACACTGGATCCAAAGACGGACAAGGCAAAGATAAAAGAGCTGTCCAAGTCAATCAAGGAGATGGAGCAGCAAATTAAAAAGCTTCTGAAAGACAGAATAGCAATGGAGCTTGCAGCGTCCAAAAGAGTCAAAGAGGACACGGCGTACGTGAGTGAGTACGAGTCGAGGATGGCAGAACTGAAAGCAAAGTATGACGCGGCAGTCAGGGGAAGCATTCTGGAGGAGACGAGAAAGCGCAATGAGATTCTTGCAAAAGAAGTCTATCTCTCGATTGGAAGATACAGTTTCTTTAAGAGATCCCAGCTGCTGACAAAACTCCTCGCCGCGTTAAAACTGGCGATGATAAAAGGTGTTGACCTGTCTGACGACGCGCAGAGAAACGCTGTCTTTGACAAGGTTGCTTTCCGCGTAAAATATCTCGACGAGACAGCGGACAAGTTTCATGGAATCTGCGTCCTGAATCTGGCAAATGTAAAGTATGCAAAGGACTGGTATCAGATTCGCGGCAAGAAGATTGCAACGGTGTTCCAGGATCCGATGACTTCGCTGAATCCGATCATCACAATCGGAAAACAGATTACGTCGATTATCATGAAGCATCAGGATGTGACGGAGGCGGAAGCGCGGGCGCAGGCGCTGGATCTGATGAAAAAGGTTGGAATCCCCAATGCGGAAGCGCGTTTTGATGACTATCCGTTCCAGTATTCTGGCGGTATGAGACAGAGAATCGTCATTGCGATTGCGCTGTCGTGCCGGCCGAAGATTTTGATCTGCGACGAGCCGACCACGGCGCTGGATGTGACGATTCAGGCACAGATATTGAATCTTCTGAAGGATTTGCAGAAGGAATTTAACTATACGATTGTCTTTATCACGCACGATCTTGGCGTGGTTGCAAACATTGCGGACCGCGTTGCGGTTGTGTATGCCGGACAGATTATAGAGCTTGCCTCCGTGGAGGAAATCTTCTATGACCCGAGGCATCCCTATACATGGGCATTGTTGTCCTCCATGCCGCAGCTTGCGGAGAAAAACACAAAGCTGTACTCCATCACGGGTACGCCGCCTTCCCTTTACAATAAGGTCGTGGGAGATGCATTTGCGCCGCGCAATCCGTACTGTATGAAGATTGATACGTTGAAGGAGCCTCCAATGTTCAAGGTCACGGATACACACTATGCAAAGACATGGCTGCTGGACCCGCGCTCACCTAAGATTGAGAAGCCCGAGGCCATTCAGAATATTCATGAGAAACTGTTAAAAGCTTTTAACATATAAAAACTTTTAAAACAAAGACTTTAGATAGGAGATTTAGAACGTGTCAAACCTAAATCAGGAAACATCAGGACGTGCGTCCCATTTGCCGGAGCACGGTCCAATTGATGAAAAAAACGGCAAAGAGATATTATTATCAGTCAAAAATGTCGATATCACATTTGGCAAGGGTGACAGCGCGGTGAGAGCTGTCAAGAATGCCAGCTTTGATATTTACAAGGGCGAGACGTTCTCGCTTGTGGGTGAGTCCGGTTCCGGAAAAACCACGGTGGGCAGGGCAGTGATCCGTGTCAACCCCTGCGCAAAGGGCGAGATTCTTTATAAAGGTGTGCGGATCTCCGGCAAGATTCCGCATTCGCTGGACCGCGAGGTGATCCGCAATATTCAGATGGTATTTCAGGATCCGGCGGCCTCCCTCAATGAGCGCGCCACGGTCGACTACATTGTGTCGGAGGGATTATACAATTTCCACCTGTATGAAAATGAGGCGGACCGCGTCCGCAAGGTCGAGCGGATGATTAGCGAGGTTGGTCTGCTGCCGGAGCATCTGACGCGCTATCCGCATGAGTTTTCCGGTGGGCAGCGCCAGAGGATCGGCCTTGCCCGTGCCATGGTTATGGAGCCGGAGCTGGTGGTTGCAGACGAGCCGATCTCTGCGCTGGATGTTTCGATAAGGGCGCAGGTGCTCAACCTGCTCAAGAAATTCCAGGTTGAGAAGAACGTCACATATTTGTTTATCGCGCATGACCTCTCTATCGTGCGGTTTATTTCGGACCGCATTGGCGTTATTTATAAAGGAAATATTGTGGAGGTTGCGGAGGCGGACGAACTGTTTGATTTTCCGCTGCATCCGTACACACATTCTCTGATCTCGGCAATTCCGATCCCGGACCCGAAGCTGGAAAAGAACAAGGTGCTCTATACCTATGATCCGTCGATGCACGATTACAGCACAGATCAGCCGGAGCTTGTCAATATCGGGCACGATCACTATGTCTATGGAAACAAGAAGGAGATCGAGGAGTACAGGGCGGTTCGCGAGAAGGGCGTGCCGTTGAAGTCGATCAACATTGTGGATCCGAATGCACCGCAGCAGAGTGCCCCGGTGCGTGAGACGAACGTGCATACCGCGTCGGAGGACGAGTTTCTGCAGTCACCGCTTCATGATACAGGAAGTATCTGGTATAAGATTATTTCATTCCTGCTGCCGGTACTTGGACTTATCGCGGCGTGTGTGTTTAAGCATTTTCACTATTACCGCAACTATACTGCGTGCAAGAAGGGCGCAATCGGCGGCTTTATTCTGATTGGGGCGGTAATTGTCCTGTTTCTTGTATTGCTGATTTTGGTGGTGATTTAATTTGAACCGCACAGCGAGAGATGGCAGTGACAGACATCCAAAACCCGTAACACGCATTGAATTGTTTGAAAAGTACCCGAAAGCCAGGCTTGTTCTCACGATAGTCCTGATCCTGACCGCCGTGTGCGCGTTGGGGTATTCGCTGGCAGCCTATCTGACAGTGGATGCGGGATGGACGACGATCGAGGCGGATTCGCGCGTGGCAGGCTGCGCGGACGAACTGATTTTTCAGTATGATCTCGGCGCGGGAGAAGCCTCCGCGACAGCGGAGAGCAAGGCCGTCACGGCACTGTACACGGAACTGACCCGGAAAGCGTTTCAGTTGTTTCACACGAATCAGAGCTTTGACGGGGTGCAGAATGTACGGGATATCAATCGGCATCCAAATGAGGAGATCGTGGTGGACAAGGTGCTCTACGAGGCGTTTTCCACTGTGAAGCAGTACGGAAACCGGGCGGTCTATCTGGCGCCGGTGTATGCGCAGTATGAGAATCTGTTTGGGTGCAATGATGATGTGGAGACAGTCAGTTTTGACCCGTATCAGAATGAGGAGATCGCCGCTTATTTTTCGGAGATTGTATCGTTTGCGCGCGATCCGGGCGCGATTGATGTGAAGCTTTTGGAGGACAACAAGGTTATGCTGTATGTGTCGGACGCGTATCTGGAATATGCGGCTGACACGGGCTTTTCTGATTTTATAGACTTTTCGTGGATGAAGAATGCGTTTGTTGTGGACTATATCGCAGACGAGATGCGGGCGAATGGTTTCGTGCGGGGCTCTGTTTCAAGCTATGATGGTTTTGTCAGGAATCTGGATGATGTCAGCGGTTCGGAGTACGCATTCAATCTTTTTAACAGGAATGGATTGGTGGTGCATCAGGCGGGGATCATGCGGTATGACCACGCGATCAGCCTGGTCTATCTGCGCAGCTATCCGGCAAACAGCAGCCTGGACTGGCAGCATTACTATGAGTTTCGGGATGGGACAATCAGGACAATCTATGTGGATTTGACGGATGGATTTAGCAGGAGCGCACTTGATAATCTCGTTGCATATTCGAGGGACAGGGGCTGTGCGGACATTCTGATGCAGGTGATGCCGGTCTATATCAATGATCAGTTTGATGCAGAAAAGCTGTCCGTGCTGACGCAGGAGGAGATTTATGCCATTTACTGTGACGGGGATACGATTCTCTATAATGATCCATCCCTGGCGATAACGGATTTGTATGAATCGGATGGGATGAAGTACCGGACAAAGTGTATAAAACAGCAGGAGAGCATATTTACTAGGTGATGGATTGGCGCATGGAGTGTGTGCGGGTAAATTGGTGTACCAGATAACAGCTGCATGCAGATTGAGAGAGAAGTTGGGAATCTATGAGAAGGATTATCAGAGGTTTTTATGAGTGGTCTAAATTGATCTTGTTTGCGGTGGCGGCGGCATTTTTCATAAAGAATACAGTCGCGGCCAGTGCGTTTGTGC
This sequence comes from uncultured Lachnospiraceae bacterium, assembly GCA_947175845.1. GTDB lineage: Bacteria > Bacillota > Clostridia > Lachnospirales > Lachnospiraceae > COE1. Next base: position 4,627 of record CAMWOK010000167.1, read on the forward strand.
CGACGGGATCGATGGAGCAGACGGTTGAGATAGGGAGTCGGATTATGATCAATCGTCTTGCATATCTGTGTGAATCTCCGCAGAGAGGGGACATTGTGTCCTTTTATTATCCCGATGATGGGAAGACGCTGTATCTGAAACGCATTATTGGGCTTCCAGGGGAAGTGATAGAGGGCGTTGACGGCAGGGTGTACATTGACGGGAATGTGATATCTGACTATACAGACAATCCATTTTATGAAGATTTCGGCCCCTACAACATCCCGGAAAACTGCTATTTTATGATGGGTGACAACCGCAGCAATTCCTGGGATTCACGGTACTGGAAGAACAGGTTTGTTGCGTTTGAGGATATTATTGGAAAAGCGGAGTTTGCGTATTATCCTGAGATAAAGGTGCTGCGGTAAACTGAAAACAAAAAGCCTAAACGTGTACGGGAAGGTACAGTTTAGGCTTTTATTTGTCTGAACTTATCGCATTGCCATTTGGTTTTCATTCTTTCAGGAAAGGAGAAATGAAATATATGATAAAGAATATTGTTTTTGATATGGGGAATGTGCTTACGGTATATGACCAAAGAGCGTATATCTATGGTTACGTCGACAATGAGGCGGATTTCTGGTGGGTGAAAAATCACCTCTGCGCGTCGGTGGAGTGGCTGCAGATGGATCGGGGCACGATCACGGACGAGGAGGCGATAGCCTCTATATGCAAACGAATGCCGGCGCGTCTCCACGACACAACAGCGCGTTTTGTCAGGGAGTACCGCATGGTGCAGCCGCCCAATCCGCCGATGGAAAAGCTGGTGGAAGAACTCTCCGGCAACGGATATGACTTGTATCTGCTGTCCAACACATCCCACCGGTTTCGGAGATTTGGCAGATCGATCAAGTCGGTTGCGTATATGAAGGGCATCTGGATCTCCTGTGAACATGGGCTGCTCAAACCGGAACCTGCGGCGTATCTTGATTTTTTCCAGACATTTTCGCTCAACCCGGCGGAGTGTTTTTTTGTGGATGATATGCCGGCTAATATAGAGGCGGCTGGAAATCTGGGCATGTGCGGGTGCGTGTACTACGGGGATGTAAAGGAACTGAGGCAGTCCTTGCGCGAAAACGGTATCCGGGTTCAGAAGGATTAAAAAAGATGGAGAAACTGGTTGACAAATCAGGTCTATTATTATAGACTTAATTGAAAGAGGTCTATAACAATAGACCTAAGAAGGAGGTGCGAGTGTGGAGAGTTTCAAATTGTGTGACAGTGATTACCGTTTTATGATGATTGTGTGGGAGTGTGCGCCGGTCAATTCCGGGGAGCTGGTGCGTGTGTGCAGGGAAAAGCTTGGATGGAAAAAGTCGACAACCTACACGCAGATCAGGAAAATGTGTGACAAGGGGTATATCGAAAACACGCAGGCAACAGTCCGTGTACGGATTCCCAGAGAGCAGGTGCAGGCGGACGAGAGCAGCTATTTTGTGGAGCGCACTTTCGACGGTTCGCTTCCTGCGTTTCTGACTGCTTTTCTTGGAGGAAAGACAATTTCAGAGAAGGAAGCGGAGAAGATTAAGCGCATGATAGACGCGCATGTGGAGTGAGTGCGGTGCGGCGTGTGTGATGAACAGGAAAGATAAGGGGGCGGTGGGTTGTGCAAAGGATAGACATGCTGTTTTTGACGATCGCTGAAAGGAGTCTGACAGCGGGGATTGTGATAGGTGTTGTACTGCTGGTCCGGCTGCTGGTCAGAGGTCTGCCGAGGAAGTTTGCATATATGCTCTGGATTGTGGCCGCATTCCGGCTGATCACTCCGGTTTCCGCGTATGCGGAGATCAGCATATTTAATCTTTTTTCGGTGAGGGATGTCGGCGGGGAGCTGGCGCAAACCAGGCAAGGCAGGGCAGTCTGGACGGAGAATGGCGCTGACCGCTCGGACAGTGCTGACCGCTTTGACGGTGCTGACGAGAACAGTGGCGCACAGGGTGTGTTTCAGACGGCAGCAGACGGGGAAATAAATTCAGGGATACAGATGCAGGGGAATCTGTCAGAATCGAATTTTGACAGGACAGCTTTGCCTGGCGCGTTGCTTTCTTCCGGCAAGGAGGCACTGCATTTAGACATTGGAACTTTTCTGGCGGACAGGGC
>CAMWOK010000168.1 GCA_947175845.1 uncultured Lachnospiraceae bacterium
TGCAGAAAATCAGTTGCTGAAAGAAGATAATGCACGTTTAAAAAGCATTATCAATAACGACAGTTCCAATACTTCGCTTCCGCCATCCATGGATCAGAAGAGTGGAAAACCTGCCAATACCTATAATGGAAGAAAGAAAACAGGGCGTAAACCAAGTGGACAAAACGGTCATACCGGAACGACGCTTACAAAAACCCAAATAGAACAAAAGATTGCATCTGGCAGATGCAGACATGAAATCAAGACAATTGGAAAGGGAACCGGGCAGGATTATGTCACAAAATATGTTGTGAATTTAAGTGTAGAGCCAGTGATCACAGAAATCCGCATTTATGCGGATAAAAACGGAATCATCCGTATTCCTGCACGGTATTGCAGTGATGTGACTTACGGCGAAAATGTAAAGGCGCTGGCTGTTTCCCTGTACAGCGAAGGTGTAATGTCAAACGAAAGTGGGAGGCCGCAATTAATGTGCTTACGCAGAATTTTTGGGTGTTAATCTGTTTTTTCTTGTGTATAGATAGTGTTTTTCTTTTTATTCAGATGGATAAATATCGTATGTGCATCAGCTTGATTCTTTTTGGTTTTGCAATTTTAATGCTTTTGTCAGAAGTACAGGGTAGATATAAATGCGTTATGTATCCTATCATATCCATGTTGGCAGCAGATGGAATAATAAGACTGATTGTTTTGTTGAAACAATTGGCAGGAAAGTACAAATTTAAGCTAACACAAGTTAAAAGTAGTTTTTAAACAGATGAAACGATGGAATTGGACTACGGCAGGTATCGTGTAAATATAGTACAAAGGCAGAGAGGGATTTTATGAATGTATGTGGAGAAAAACGTGCTGCAGACAGGTGGATAAAGGGAATTTCGATCGAGCTGTATATATATCTGATATTTTTTGTGACATCAAACATGACAGACTGGATTACGGTTTTGGCAGGTGGCGGGAACTCAGAAAAGTATTTGTTGGTGTTGATTATCATATATCTTGATTTCCGATATGTTGTGTGGTACGCTTTTAAAAAGTTAAATGCCCACGCAGGAAAAGCAAAGTCGTTTTTGTAAAATAGTATTTCTGAATGTGGGTGGAAGAAGGATCCTATGAAAAAAACACATAACCCCGACATTGCCCTTCTCCTGTCAGCCGGCATTATAACGGCACTGTATGTCTCTCTGATCTTCAATCAGAATATCTGGACAGATGAGGCGTTTACCATTCAGCTGGTGGGAGAAAATGATATTGCCGGCATCATAAAGGGAACAGCAGCGGACGTGCATCCCCCGCTGTACTATCTGATAGTAAAACTTTTTGTATCTCTGTTTGGTTCCGGTTTTTGGGTGTACAAGCTGGTCAGCGTCATCCCGATGGCACTCACCATGCTTCTGGCTGTTTGGTATATCAGACCATGGTTTGGAACCAGGACGGCTTTTTTGTTTTTGCTATTTCTCAATGCCATACCCTGTGTGATGGAATATGGCGTCCAGATCCGCATGTACAGCTGGAGCATATTTTTTCTCACGCTTGCGGCGCTTGCCGTGTATGGAATAATTGCTGACGGATGTGGAAAATATTGGTGTATCTTGAGCGCGGCGGCACTGTGCGCCTGCTATACGCACAATTTCGCGATGATCAGCGCAGTGTTTCTCTATCTGCTCATGGGAATATATCTGGTTTTCAGAAAGGACATGTTTTCTAAGAAAACCGAGTTACTGCGCTGGTTTTTGTCTGGAACGGTGGTCGGGGTATGCTTTATCCCATGGCTGCTGGTGCTGATGCGGCAGACGAGGGACAGAGTGGACAACTACTGGATAGAGCCGGTGACGGCCAGCACTGTGCGCGGGTATTTTGGCGATCTGTTTGGTTCGGGGCTGCCGTATACGGAGGGGCTGTTTGCAGGTCTGCTTCTGATTGCAGTTGTATCGATCTGTGCCGTGCGTGGAAGGGCCGGCAAAGACAGATTTTATGTGGCGGCGCTCCTCGGCGTGCCGTTTTTGACTGCTTCCGCGGGGATTTTAGTCTCTGTGTGGCTCACGCCCTTTTTTATCGCGCGGTATCTGGTTCCCTGCATGGGACTGTCAGCGCTGGCCCTTGCAGTCTGCTTTGGAGCAGGGAAGGAGCGGTATCCGTTATCTTTTTGGGCTCTTTGCGCTTTTCTGGCAGCGATGACGGGCAGTTCGTATGCCGCAAACTATGCGGACGAGTATTACAGTACACACACGGATGCGCTGCTGCGATATATGGAAGAAAATATGGGAGAAAATGATGTTATCCTGTACAACAATCAACCATACGGATTTATCTATGAATGCTATTTTGAAGCGGACAGGTTATGTTTTCTCGAGGATATGGACTTTGCGTCCGACTATGATACCATATGGTATTTTGACAGCTGTGTCAGCCCGTGGCTGCCGGATGCAGTGCTTGCAGAGCATCGGCTCAAAAAGGAATATGTCGATACGACAGGGATTGAACAAAATGATTTTGTCTTATACAGAATCAGCAGACAGGAGTTGGAATGAGAGAGATACGCATAAAATTAATATCAATCCTGGTCAGCGCTCTGGCAGTCGGGCTGTTTCTCGCTGCCGCCCCTCATTTTATCAGGATGACAATCCTGTCGGAAAACAGTGTGGCGTATGATCAGCCGATACCTGGTATCGCGCATGGATATGCCATATCGCAGCAGTTTGTTCCGCAGTATGACCATGTGGAGGGGATCGAAATCTATATAAACACACTCAACTGCGACGTGTCCCAAGGGAGTCTTAAGGTGAACATATTAGATGCCGGGCGGGTACGTGTGTATGAAGGGCATATTGAACTTCAGATGCTTCCCGCGTACGGGATGACGGAAATTGCACAGGAGATACAGCTGCAGGCGGGGAGCACATATTTTCTTGAGATGGAGGCAGTTGACACGGTCGATGCCGGGCCGGCAGTTTCTTTTTATCCGACATCCACAGCAGCATGCACTGAGGAAGCTGGAATGACGCTTGCGTATGGGGGGATTTCCCTCGAGGATTCTGTGCTGCGCGTAGCGTTTCGCTACAGCGTACCGCCTGCGGCCGGCGACAAAATCGTGTACTGCCTGTTTCTGATTTTTGTATGCTGCTTTCTTGTGGAGAAAGGAAGCCGTGTGAGCTTGTGAAGATGCAGTTTCTGCCGCCACCCCACATTCAACTGCCACAGACACAAAACACAGGTTTATAAGTGGTGTAAAAAGGAACCAAATCCTGCCAGGAACAGTTATCAGATCCCGAAATCTGTTCGATATAATTTATGATACAGATCAATCGATCGTTTTTGTGCTGGCATGGAAGCGCAGAATAAAACAGCACAGATTCGATCACGCTTTTGTCAGAAGGACTACTCAGGAATAACAGGCGCCGCCTGTGCACGTTGTGGCTGAATCGTCCAAAGTCAGGGAGGATGATGACATGAGTATGATGATGGGAATAATCAGCAGTTCGAACAGAAAGAGAATGGATATCAAGGACCAGAGCGGAAAGGTCGTCGGATCGGTCACGGTGCGGCGCGGGTCGACACAGCCAGTGAAGAAGAAACGCCTGCCGTACAGCTTTAAGGAAATCTCCACGCGGCTGCTCAAGACAAAGAAGTCCGGCAACGCGCACCAGGTTCTGATAAGCGCGCGGCAGAAGGTGGTGTCGCTGCGGCTGATGTACAAGGGCGGCGTGTATGACGACGACGAGGTTTTCGCGGCGCTGATGCACGCGCAGGCGATTGTGCGCGTGGCAAAGAAGCGCGAGAAACACCTCAAAGAGGAGGAGCGGGCCGAGAAGAAGGGCGGATTCTGCGAGGCGGATCTCGAGGAAAAGACGGACGAGGCGACGGACAAACAGATGCATGCAAAGGAGCGGGAGGAGACAAAGGCAGAACGCGACATGCAGCGAATGCAAAAAATGATGGAGGAGTGCGAGCGCATGATGCGCGAGGCCATGAAAGAGCTCGAGCAGCTTGAGAATCTGGATGAATTTTCGGAGGAGATGGGGCTGGACGGGGAAGTCAGCATGGACCCAAAGGACCTGGAGATGATGAAGAAAAAGCACCGCGCCGACGAGCTTCGGGAGATTATGGAAGCGGACATGAAATACTTGAAGTTTATATTTGACAGGCTTGAGAAGGAGAGGCAGAGCAACAACAGCGGTGGCGGCAGTTACGCAATGGGCATTACCGACAACAGCGGCGGCGGGAGCGTCGCGCTGGAGCTTGACGGCGTGGACATTCCGGTCGAGGCCGCGCCGGATGCGATGACCATCGTCGAGGGCGGCGCGGTGGACGCGATGGCATGAGAAAACACAATTAATTCAACGCTGCACTGGCAAAATTTCGAATAGTATGATACTATGAAGATAATAACGAATGGTAAAGCTCTCTTTATCGTTCCTCAGTGGAAAGGAGTTGGTCATATGTATAAGATTATTACCATGGAGCGTGAATTTGGAAGCGGTGGAAATGAGATTGGCAGGCGGGTGGCAAAGAAGCTGGGCATCGAACTCTACGACAGGAATATTCTGGTGGAGGCTGCAAAGCGGCTGAATATCCCGCCGATCTATATCGGCGATCTGGAGGAGACCGCGCCGGGCAGCATTATCTTCAACCTCTCCAAGACGGCGATTGGCGGCAGCAAAAAGGACAACACCAACCTGCCGATGTCGGAGAAGCTGTTTCTCGAGGAGAAGAAGATCATCGAGGAGAATGTCGAGAAGCACGACTGCGTGATTGTCGGCAGGTGCGCTTCCTTCATCTTATATGACAGGGAGGACTGCCTGAAAGTGTTCATCCATGCAGACAGGGATTACCGCATCAGACGCGCGGTTCAGACGGAGAATATCGCGCCTGCGGAAGCTGAGGATTTTCTGCGCAAGTCCGACAAGAGAAGGAGCAACTTCTACAATACCCACACCGGATGGAAGTGGGGCGATATGTCTAGGTTTGACCTGTGCCTCAACAGCAGCAGCCTTGGGCTGGACGCGTGTGTGGACATTCTGGCAGGTATGATGCAGAAGAAGTAGACAAAGAATATAAAAATAACCGCCCGGGGAGGCGGTTATTTTTATGATCCGCTGGATTTGTAATGCCGCACGCCGAACTTCCAGAGCAGGAGCGCCGGGACAGCAAACCAGCACGCTGCCAGCGGCAGAAACATATACGGAATAGATGTTCGTTTTCCGAGGATATACAGGAGCGGATAGTACTGTATCAGCGCATACGGGACTGCAAAGATCGAAAAGAGCAGCATCTTTTTTCCGTAGATTCCGATTGGATATTTCCCGAACTCCCGCGCCCCGTCCGTGAACACGTTCATGAACTCGAGCCCTTCCAGCGTGAAGAAGCACAGCGCCGCGTAGATCAGAAACAGCGCGGAGAAAACCACTGTTCCGCCGACCAGCATGAAAAAAACCGTGCATATCCTCGAAAGCGTCCAGTCGACGTCACTTTGGGAGATGCTGTACACAAACAGGACAGCTGCCTGCAGCATGCGCCCGATCCTGGTCAGCTCAAACTTGCTGCCGAGCACCTGGAGAATTTCATTCTGCGGGCGCACCAGAATCCGGTCAAACGCGCCGGTTTGCACCATTCCGGAAAACAAGTCAAAGCCTCTCGCCGTCATCTCTGCCAGGGAAAATTCGAGCAGAATCAGCGCAAAGCACAGCAGCACCTCGCTGTAGGTAAAACCCTCGACACGCGAGAACCGCTGAAACATAAAGAAAATGCCAAGAAACACGCTGAAGGAGGTGAGGAACTGCCCGGCTGCCGTGAGGAAAAAGGACGCCTTGTACTGCATCATGCTCCGGATATTGATCGAGACGTAATGCAGGTAAAGTTTCACTGTTTTTGTCATGATCCTAGCCCCCCTGTACCGTGATTTTTTTCTCGGCGCGCCTGCACAGCAGCTTTCCGGCAGCTACGACGGCAGCCAGCCAAAATACCTGAAGCGAAACTGCCCGTTTCATCTCCGCACAGGTCATGCTCGCGCTGTAGATCCGCATCGGCACATTCTGCATGGAGGCAAACGGCAGCAGTTCCATCAGCCGCTGGACTTTTTCAGGAAAAAATGGCAGCGGAATGATGAAGCCGGCAAAAAATTCGACTGTGGAGGTGAACACCATGCGCAGTCCCTGTGGTGCGATCGTGAAAAACGCCAGCACGTACACCAGCATACAGAACGCCACTGTGACAGCAAGCCCCAGTCCCAGCGTCAGCACAAACAGCAAAAAGTGCAGCAGGTCTGCAGGCGCGGCGAGCCCGTACGGCTTTGGCAAAAACGCTGCGGCGATCAGAATCGGAAAGCAGCGGAGCACAGCGCGCGACAGGCGGGTCGCAGTGCTCTTTGCAAACCACATGTTGTAGAGGCTGACAGGACGGCACAGCTCATACGCAATATTTCCGCTGACGATCGTGTCAAAGATGTCATTTTCCATCATCCATGCGGCAAAAAAGGCGAGAAATGCCTGCTGCAGCCAGATGTAGGACGCCGTGGCGGAAAGGCTCATGGGAAAGGCAGCGGCGTCTGTCCGGTAAAAGGCGCAAAAGATCATAATCTGTATAAAGCCCCAGGCGAACTGGGTGACGATTCCGGCAAGTGCCGCAGTCCGGTACTGCAGCCCCACGACAAAGCGCAGGCGAAAGAAGGACGCGTATTTTTTCATGTCAGTTCCCCCTCGTATAATAAGTTTATAGCCAGTCAGAACAGGCTATAGACTTAT
>CAMWOK010000169.1 GCA_947175845.1 uncultured Lachnospiraceae bacterium
ATGCGGACGGGGGTGCGGATAGAGATGCGGATAGATTGGACGCCAGATATGAGTCCCTGTTTGCGGAGAACAGCCGCAAACAGCAGGAGGTTTTAAGGTACTGGGAGTCGCTCTGGATGGCGTATCTGGCGCATCCGGATCAGTACAATAGCGCCGTGCTGATGCAGTTTATGTACGACAGCTCGTTTTCGACTATCCGTGATTTGGACAGTGTGCCGGCAAAGACCGCAGCATATCTGACGGACGCGATGGACGAAATCCCCCGGGATTTTGTGTATGTACTCTGGGACGTTTTTGACTATCGCAGCTATGACGCGTCGACGGACCAGACGCCCTATGATTCCGGGTATCAGAAATTATACAGGATACTGAAAAGGGAGTGTGAAACAGATGCGGATTTGTCGCTGTTTGGACGCCATGGGGCGATTGCAAAAACGGGGAGAAGAATCTATACTGCCGTACTGTTTGGGCTGATAGCGGCAGTCTCTTTTGGCCTCCTGTTCGGCTTCATGAGCCAGACGGCGCAAGTTGCGCGTGAGCGCGACAGGTACTCGAACCGCATGGCAGCATGCGATCAGGTGATCGATGATATCTCCGAAAAATATCCGGAATTTATGATTTCAGGCGGTGGATATCCCCCGAATGACACACAGCGGGAATATGATATCGAGGTGACGGCAACGTTAAAAGGGGAATTGCGGGAAACAAGGAGCGTCCGGATAACGATAGTCGAGGACGGTAAAGGAAACTTGATTTCCTGCAGCGATAACTTTGAGGAGCGAAGCATCAAACTGCTTGTGAAAAAGTTTGGGCTGCACTGCCAGGTGGCGCTCGAGGACGGTTCCGGGGAGCGCAGCCTGATGATCGAGCTGGCAGAGGACACAGCGGTGGAGAAGGAGTTAGAAGGAATCTATGAACTGCTCGACACGGGAACAGTCAAAAATCTCAGCCTGTCGCGTGTCACCATCTGCGGCGCAGACATGCCGGACAATGTCACAGTTATGTTTTCAGATATACCTGACAGAGATGGACTGCTGAAAAAAATCCGCGCGCAGTCGGGGAGCTGACTTTGCGGAGATGGACGGATGGAAGAAGCGCGATGAAAGAGACGAAAGAGATGAAAGTGTGGAAAGGCGGCGCGATGTGTGTTATAATCGAGAACAGAATGAGGTACCTATGAAAAAATTGCAGGTTGCAGCGTGGATTACAGTTTTATTCCTGTTTGTGTCCATGATCATGGCGGTGAAGCATTTTCAGAGTGAGGAGTCCGGCGCGTTTGTGGATTCCGTTCAGTACCGTTTTAATGGGGACTGGTGCATGGTCTTGCTCGAGGATGCCAATGTGCGTCCCCTGTCGTACCCACAGGTACAAAAGCAGGTTTTGGATGCACTTGCAGCAGGGAAGTTCCAGGAAGTGTACCTGCCGTACAGAGGGGAGGGAAGCGCGGGGGACCCTGTCGTCTTTCAGACCAGGATTCTGGAGCAGTACTTCGGCCTGACCCTGCGTTTTACATCTGTGGACACGGCTGTATGTGTGTATCTGGACGGAAACCTGCTCTATCAATACGGATTTGCAAAGGACGGGACGCCGGAAGAGGACGTTCAGAGCAGGGAACACACCGTGGAGATCCCGGATGTGTTTGAAGACGGAACGCTGTGGATTGTGCAGGCATCCTCCAAACCCGATGCCGCGGCGGCGCTTGGCAGTGTGGAGTTCGGCACGCAGGAATCGGTGGTGATCAGCGTGGTCGGAAACAATATTGCGGATGTGGGCTGCTGTCTGCTGATTATGCTCATGTCGTTTCTTTTGTTTGTGCTGGCACTGATTCGGAAATATACGCGCCAGCCTCTGCGGGGGGAAGGGTATCTGGGACTTGTCAGCGCCGCGTTGGGCGTCAGCTGCTTTATCGCGACGGATGCGCTTTTTGTCTTTTACAAGATACAGGAAGCGTATGTGATGCAGGAGTATCTGACACTGATGGCCGCACTGTTTCTGGCAGTGTATTTCGCGTGCAGTCTGGGTGCAGTGTATCCGCGCCGCCATGCTGCGGTGGTGGTGTCTGTGGTGCTCAGCGCGCTGCTGCAGCTTCTTCTGAATGGGACAGGCGTGCGGGCTATCGAGGAGATGGTCTGGCTTCCCGCACTCACCCTGGGGGCCGTCTGTGCTGCCGGCATTGCAGGACTGATACAGTTTTATCGCAGCAGGCGGTATGCGCAGACGCTTCCGGCCATATTTGCGGTCTGTGCGCTGCTGTTTGGCGGGGCTGCGGATATTGTTTCTGATGCTGTATTTGGCCAGATGGCTTATCAGTACGGTGTGACTCTGTTTGCCGTTGGGATAGCCGCAGCACATATTCTGCAGCTCTCGCGGGAGTATCGGGAAAATGTGGAGAGAACTGCGCGCATTCTGGAGGAGGAAATCAAGGTCGTAGAGCAGCAGAATGTTGAGCTGGCCCTTGCAAAACAGGATGCGGACGCAGCGCGGCACGAAGCGTTAGCTGCCAATGAGGCGAAGGGAAAGTTCCTGGCGCACATGTCCCATGAGATCCGCACGCCGATCAACGCAGTGCTGGGCATGGACGAGATGATTCTGCGCGAGGCCAAGGAACCCGCCATCAGGGAGTATGCCATGGATATCTATACCGCCGGCCAGACACTGCTGTCCCTGATCAATGACATACTGGATTTTTCAAAGATAGAGTCAGGAAAAATGGAGATTGTGCCGGTCGCGTATGACATCAGCAGTCTGATACACGATCTTGCAAACATGACCGCACAGCGGGCGAAAAATAAAGATATCAAACTGGAAGTGCAGGTCGATTCGCAGATACCTTGTCAGCTGTACGGAGATGACGTGCGCATCCGACAGGTATTGACCAATATTCTGACCAATGCGGTCAAATATACCCGCGAGGGAACCGTGTGGCTGCGGGTGAACTGCGCGCAGACAGACGGGATAGCCGCGCTTACATTTGAGGTGGAAGATACTGGTATCGGAATCAGAAAGGAGGATTTGCCAAAGCTCTCTGCGGAGTTTGAGCGGATTGAGGAGGACAGAAACCGCAATATCGAGGGCACCGGCCTTGGCATGAGCATTACGATACAGCTTCTCTCGCTGCTGGGCAGCAGGCTGCAGGTTGAGAGCGTGTACGGAAAGGGCTCCCGGTTTTATTTTGAGTTAAAACAGGAGATTGTCGACCAGACACCGATCGGGGATTTTGAGGCCAGGGTGCAGCGGATTGCGGAGGATTATCATTACAGCGCAAGGCTCTGTGCGCCAGACGCAAAGATACTGGTGGTCGACGACAATGCCGTCAACCGTCGGGTTCTGCGCGGGCTGCTCAAGGAGACGCGCATACAGGTGAGCGAGGCTGAGAGCGGTGCGCAGTGCTTGGCGCTTGTGCAGGAAAATCACTATGACCTGATTTTTCTCGATCACATGATGCCGGAGATGGATGGCGTGGAGGTGCTGCACCGCATAAAGGCACTGCAAGATTTCCCGTGCCAGGGAACACCGGTCGTCGTGCTGACAGCCAACGCGGTCTCAGGTGCGCGCGAGCACTATCTGTCGGAGGGATTTGACGATTTTCTGTCAAAGCCGATTGTGCCGGAGAAGCTTGAGAATCTGATAAAAAAGATGCTTCCAGAAAAACTGCTGGCGGAGGCTGCACCGCAGGAAGCTTCTGCAAGTCCCGCAGAGATTTTGGAGGAGTTTCCGCCAGTGGACGGGCTGGACTGGCAGTACGCGTGGATGCATCTGCCGGACAGGGAGCTGCTCGAATACACAGTCAAAGAATTTTATGCCCAGATTGATTCCGCGGCGGATCGTCTGGAACAGGCGTATGGCGGGATCATAGATGCAGGGCAGCTTGCGCAGTACCGGATTCAGGTTCATGCGATGAAGGGCCTTGCGGCGACGGTTGGGATTCTGCCGCTGTCCGGCGTCGCAAGACTGCTCGAATCCGCGGCGCGGGAGGGCAGGCTCGAGGTGATCGCGTCTGTCACGCCGGTCTTTTTGGAAGAATGGCGCAGTTACAGCAGGAAGCTGCAGGGTGTGTTCGGCATCGGGAGCGCGGTTCGGACTCAGATAAATGACACTTCTGTCATATTGGCACTGTTGGAAATGCTCCGCCTCAGCATGCAGGAGCTGGACATTGACAAGGCGGATCAGCTGATGGGACAGCTGCAGTCGTACGAGTATCCCAAGGAGACGAAACAAAGTGTCAGAAGGCTGGCGGAGGCGGTGACCAATCTGGATTCAGCCGGGGCGGACGCCTGTGTGGAAGCATTGATGGAACAGTTTAGGTCTGTGGAAACCTGGACAGATTCGGATTCAGAGGAGCGCAATGCGCCGCGGAGTTGATGAAGGGTCCAGGCATCCTTTTGCAGGCGGAAAATGGGGGATTGCGATGAAAAAAATATTATTGATAGGAAAGATGAACAGTGTTGTGAAGGAGACCAATCAGTTTCTGGCACAGTATTTTCACGTACAGCTTTGCTCTGAAAATGCAAATGTACTGGAAGGGATGATGAAAATTGTCAGCCCAGATCTGGTTTTGATCAGTCTGATAGGCGCCTATGATATTGACGCATCCATGTTTTATATGCTGAGTGACAAGTATCCGCAGATTCCGGTGCTGACGATCGGCACGAAGGAGGAGAGCGGCAGGTTTTTCCAGTATTATGAGGAGCGCCAGTTTGAAAATTTAATTCGACCCGTGGAGAACACGCTGATTATGGAAGCTATCTGCAGGCGGATCGGACTTGACGAACATCAGGTTGAGCAGGAGGCGGCAGCGGAGAAGAAAGAGACGGCAGAAAAAAAGCGGATTCTGGTGGTGGACGACAACGGAACAGCGCTTCGGACAATGAAGGTTATGCTGGAGGAGCGCTATGAGGTGTCCGTCGCGGTGTCCGGGGCGCAGGCGATGACATCTATCGGCAGACAGCGCCCGGATTTGATCCTGCTCGACTATGAGATGCCTGTCTGCGACGGCAGGATGACGCTGGAAATGATACGCGCGGACGAGGACATGAGAGACATTCCGGTTATTTTTCTGACAGCGGTCAATGACCGGGACAACATCGAGGCGGTGCTGAAACTCAGGCCGGCAGGATATTTTCTCAAGCCGCCTGTAAAAGACCGCCTGATTGCGGAGATTGACAAGGTGCTGGCAGACAGTTAGACATCGCAGAGCGCTCGATTCAGGATAAGGAGAGAACTATGGAAAAAATATTCAATATCTTTGTAGATCGTGTGCGGTTGGATGCAATCGCAAAACTGCGGCTTGCGGGAAGAGATGCACAAACGCAGCAGCAGCTCTTCGGCGCGGTGCAGCAGATTATGACGCTCGCTGACCGCGCGCGGAAAGAGGGGGTGCTGGTTCTTGAGGACATGGCAAAAGAGCTTGAACCCGAGTATCTGAGACAGCTCATCGTTCTGGTTGTGGACGGAACCTGCCCGGAGCTGATCGTTGAGATTGCCACCAACCTTTATTGGACAAAAGCGCCGGACAAAGCGGAGGCCATGATCGACTATCTGTATCTGCGCGGGATGCTTGCAATCCAGGACGGAGTGCATCCCAGATTGCTTGAGGAAATCCTTCTAAGCCTGATGCCGTGCGCGCAGCGTGAGGAATACCGGGCACAGATAAAGGCGCTGCACGAGCAGGGAGGGATAGAGAAACTGTTCTCGATTCATCCGTCATTTCAGGATGCTGGCATATGGGACGCCATACACCAGCTGGAAAAGAAAGTCAGCGTGATGGATAACCGCTGTGTACAGCGGCTGCTGCGCGAACTCGACAACAGGGATCTGGCAGTCTGCATCTATGTGTTTCAGCAGGATGTGCGCAAAAAGCTGCTGGGCAATCTCAGTGCAGGGCTGGCGAACGCGATCGTGGAGGACGTGGCGCTCTGCGCGTCGAGCAGTGAGCGGGAAGTGGTCACAAGTGTGCACAAGGTGCAGGGAATAATCAGCCTTCTGCAGGATGTAGGAGAAATTATTGTCCCGGAAAGCGTGTGAGGGACTTTGATTCTGAAAACAGGGGAGTGTGTCTACCGGAACCGCCGGTGCACCTCCCTTTTTCTGTGGTTATTCTGTGTACAGATTTCAAGTTATCAATAAAATTTTATCGAATTTCAATAAATAATTATTGCATTCCAATCAAAAAGGTGCTATCATAAAACTACAAAATTTCCGGATGAGAAAGAGGATGGAGTGACAATGAAAAAGGAAACTGTGATTAGTTTAACAAAGTACCTGCTGGATTTTATGTATTTTTTGGGGATTGCCGTGACTGTGCTGCTTCCCGTTCCGGGGCTGTTGGAAAAGGTGATGGATTTTTTGGACTTCCACGATTTTGAGGGGCGCTACACAGAGCTGATCGTGATTTATTTTGTGCTCGGTATCCTGGCAGTGCTGATACTCGGCGAGCTGCGCAAGATGTTTCGAACGGTTCTTCGCGACGACTGTTTTGTGAAGGACAATGTGGTGAGTTTGCAGCGGATGGGCACATACAGCTTTATGATTGCCGCGATCGGTGTGGTGCGGACAGTGCTCTATATGACAATCGCCATGCTGGTACTGGTGCTGGTGTTTGTCATAGCAGGGCTGTTCAGCAAGGTGCTCGCCTTTGTGTTTGACAGGGCGGTGGAGTACAAACTGGAAAATGACCTGACGATTTAACAGGTTAGTTCTTGACAAGTCCTA
>CAMWOK010000170.1 GCA_947175845.1 uncultured Lachnospiraceae bacterium
GGGTTCTGTGTGGGCAGTTCCGATGCTGATTTTATTTAAGGTGTTCGTGAAACGTTTCACAGCCTGTTGTTACAACGATGAAGGGAGAGATGGAAATGAAAAAGAAACTGGACTACATCAAGACGAACTGGCAGCTCTATGTAATCTTTCTGCTTCCGGCAGTGGCACTGACAATCATTTTTAAGTATGTGCCCATGGGAGGTGTTCTGATTGCGTTTAAGGATTACAGCGCTATGCTCGGCGTGCTGAGAAGTCCGTGGGTGGGGCTGAAATACTTTGAGCGGTTCCTGTCGTCGCCGGACTTTTTGCGGTATCTGATGAACACCCTCAAGCTCAGCGTGTTCGGACTGCTGTGGGGATTTCCGGTGCCGATTATCCTCGCGCTGCTGCTCAACAGAATCCGGCAGGAGGGGATCAAGAAAAACGTGCAGCTGCTCATCTATGCGCCGAACTTTATCTCGGTCATTGTCCTGTGCGGTATGGTGCGGATATTCCTGTCGCCGGTGGGGCCGGTCAACAATCTGCTCGGCACAGAGTACAATTTTATGACAATGCCGTCGGCGTTTCGCACAATCTACATAGCGAGCGGCATCTGGCAGGGGGCGGGCTGGGCTTCCATCCTGTACACGGCGGCGCTGTCCAACGCAAGCCAGGAGCTGACAGAGGCGGCAGTCATCGACGGGGCAAACATTTTTCAGCAGATTAAACATGTCGATCTGCCGGCAATCAAGGACATTATCGTGATACAGTTTATCTTGCAGGCGGGAAACATCATGAGCATCGGGTTTGAGAAGGCGTACGCCCTGCAGACCGACCTGAATATTCCGGCGTCGGAGATTCTGGCCACCTATGTCTACAAAATGGGTCTGCTCAACGGTGATTATGGATTTTCGACAGCGGTGGGTCTGTTCAACTCGGTCATCAATATCATACTGCTGATACTGGTCAACAAGGTTGTGGCAAAGCTCAATGACGGTCAGGGAATTTAGTCGGTTTCAGACATGTTTTTAGCAGGAATGGAGGATAACTATGAAAACAAAAAATTTTGGCAGGCTGTCTGCCGCCGACAGAGCGCTGCTCACGACAGGCTATCTGATGCTTGCGGCGTTTGTGCTGTTGATTATCGTGCCGCTGATATATGTGATTGCGGCGTCGTTTATGGATCCGACAACGCTCAACAACGAGGGGCTGAGCCTTGATTTCAGCAAGTGGACGCTGATGGGATACCAGAGGGTGCTCTCGAACAATATGATCTGGCGGGGATTTGCCAACGCGGTGCTGTATTCGGTGAGTTTTACAGTGGTCTCCGTGCTGATCACAATCCTCGCGGCGTATCCGATGTCCAAAAAGGATCTGGTCGGAAAGGGGTTTTTCAACGTGCTGTTTCTGATAACCATGTTCTTCAACGGCGGTCTGATACCTACGTATCTGGTCATCAGCAACCTCAACATGCTCGACACCATATGGGCGATCATCCTGCCGAACGCGTTCAGCGTGTGGAATATGGTGCTTGCGCGGACGTACTATCAGTCGATACCGTCGGAGCTGCGCGAGGCGTCATCCATGGACGGAGCGTCCGAGGTTGTGCATTTCTTTCGGATACTGGCTCCCGTCTGCAAGCCGATCTTTGCGGTGCTCGCGCTGTATCAGTTTGTGGCAATGTGGAACGGCTATTTTGACGCCATGATTTACCTGAACGATGCAAACAAGCAGCCTCTGCAGCTGGTGCTGCGCTCCATCCTGATTCAGAATACGCCGGAGGCGGGCATGATTGCGGACATCCAGAGCCGCGCGGAGATGGCAAAACTCGCGGAGCTGCTCAAGTATTCAACCATCGTGGTTTCGTCGGTTCCGCTCTTGGTGATGTACCCGTTTTTCCAGAAATATTTTGACAAGGGAATTATGGTCGGTTCGGTCAAAGGTTAGTTTATTATATAGAAAACTTTTAAGGAGGAAAATAGTATGAAGTCAACAATGATGAAAAGGGTAATGTCAGCCGCGCTTGCAGCGTCGGTTGTTGTCTCGCTGACAGCGTGCGGAGGAGGCGCCAAGACGGCGGACACTTCCGGGCTGGACGAGAACGGTCAGGTGAAGGAGATCGTGTTTCCGCTCGCGGAGACGGCGGAGTTGTCCTTCATCACGAGCGCGCCGGCAAACTCGACGCAGAATCCCAATGAGCGCGTGATTTTCCAGCGCATGGAGGAGGCGACCAACGTCCACATCAACTGGACCTGTTTTGTGGAGGATCAGTTCAACGACAAGAAAAATCTGGCAATGTCGCAGGCAAAGAGCCTGCCGGACGGTCTGTTCAACGCAAGCATGAGCAATTATGACCTGCTGCGCTACGCAAAACAGGGTGTGATCATTCCGCTCGAGGAGCTGATTGACAACTATATGCCCAATCTGCAGGCGGTGTTTGAGAAGTATCCGGAGTACCGGACCATGAGCACGGCGCCGGACGGCCACATCTATGCATTCCCGTGGATTGAGCAGCTCGGCGAGGGGAAGGAGGCGATCCAGTCCGTCGGCGGGATGCCGTTCATCAACAAGAAGTGGCTGGATGATCTCGGGCTGGATATGCCGCAGACAACAGAGGAGCTGACTGAGGTGTTAAAGGCGTTCAAGGAAAACGATCCTGCCGGAAACGGCGACACGATCCCCATGTCCTTCATTATCAACGGGGGAAATGAGGATTTGCATGAGCTGATGGGCGCATTTGGCGAAGGGTACGGCGACGTGCCGGATCACATTGCAGTCACGGATGACAAAAAGGTAATCTGGACAGCGACGCAGGAGGGCTACAAGGAGGCGGTTGCGTGGCTTCATGAACTGTATGCGGCCGGCGTCATGGACCCGGAGGGCTTCACGCAGGATTGGGGAACCTTTGTGTCGAAGGGAAAGGCGGACCGGTATGGATTGTTCTTTACATGGGATGCGGCGAACATCGGATCGAATCTGGACGACTATGTGCCGCTGCCTGCGCTCACAGGCCCGGACGGCATGAAAAATGTGTGCAGGCAGAGCGGTTCTGCCACGAGCGGGTATGACAGAGGGCGCTGTGTGCTCACGAGCAACTGCAAGGACACCGCGCTGGCGGCAAAGTGGATCGATCAGATGTACGCGCCGCTGCAGTCCCCGCAGAATAACTGGGGTACATATGGCGAGGAGGGCAGATTCAACATCTTTGAGCTCTCCACAAACGACAACGGCGGGGAGATGCTCCGGCATATGGACCTGGGAAGCGAGTCTCCTGTGGAAGTGCGTCAGGCGCAGTCTGTGAACGGCCCGCTCGCTATTCTGAACGACTATTATGGAGAGTACGTGACCTGCCCGGATGACGCGCAGTACCGTCTGGACTGGATCAAGGATATCTATGTCAAGGATATGAATAAGGAATATGTGTATCCCAACGTATTTATGAGCCAGGAGGACACAGACCTGCTCAACCAGTATGAGACGGATATCAAGAAGTACACCGAGCAGATGAAGGCGGACTGGATTATGAACGGCGGTGTCGAGGAAGGCTGGGATGCGTACAAGGCCAAACTCGAGGAGTACGGGCTGTCCAAATATCTCGAGATCAAACAGAAATATCTGGATGCCTACTTTGCAGATGGAAATGAATAGAGTATGATGAGATAGAGAACATGCAGTACAGCGCTGTGCAGCGCTGTCCGGACCGGGTGGAGGAGAAGATGTATGACGAGTCAGACACTGCGCGAGGCGCGCAAATATGAGGAGACTGTTGAAAAAAATATTGCGGGGGAGGAACGCCCTGACTTTCATTTATGCGCACGGACAGGGTGGATGAATGACCCCAATGGATTCTCGTATTACAATGGGATGTACCACATGTTTTACCAGTATTATCCCTACGAGTCCAAATGGGGCCCCATGCACTGGGGCCACGCGGTGAGCAGGGATCTGCTGCACTGGGAATACCTTCCGGCGGCGCTCGCGCCGGACGAGGCTTACGACAGGGACGGATGCTTTTCGGGCAGCGCTGTTGCGCTTCCCGACGGCAGGCAGCTGCTGATGTACACCAGCGTCGTCAAGGAGCGCCAGGAAAATGAGGCGCTCCGCGATATTCAGACGCAGAGTGTTGCCGTGGGCGACGGGATTGACTATGAAAAGTATGCGAAAAATCCCGTGCTTGACGGGAACGATCTGCCTGAGGGCGCAAGCAGGTTTGACTTCCGGGACCCGAAAATATGGCAGAATGCGGACGGAACCTACAGCTGCATTGTGGGAAACTGCCTGATGGACGGGGATGGGCGGATTCTGCTGTTCACAAGCAGCGACGGGTTTCAATGGCAGTTTCGCAGCATTCTGGTTTCCAACAATCACCGCTTTGGTAGAATGTGGGAGTGCCCGGACTTCTTTTTTCTCGATGGGAAGTGGGTGCTGCTGACCAGCCCGCAGGATATGCTGCCGCAGGGATTTGAGTACCACAACGGCAACGGGACGCTCTGCCTGATCGGCGCGTTTGACGAGGCGGCGGGGACCTTTCAGGAGGAGCGCGACCAGGCGATCGACTACGGAATTGACTTCTATGCGCCGCAGACCGTGCTGACGCCCGACGGACGCCGGGTGATGATCGGATGGATGCAGAACTGGGACACCTGCAGCCTGCGCGCGCCGGACGCGCCGTGGATGGGGCAGATGAGCCTGCCAAGGGAGCTGTCCATCAAGGATGGAAGACTGTACCAGACGCCCGTCCGGGAGCTTGAGGCGCTGCGCTGCAACAGGACTGTGCACGAGAAGGTGCCCGTTTCCGGGACAGTCCGTCTTAATGGGATAAAGGGGCGCCGCGTTGACATGGAGCTGACTCTCAGGGCGGGGGATCCGCAGGCGCTCTATCAGAAGTTTGCGGTCCGCTTTGCGCAGAATGACCAGTATCAGACCTCCCTGAGCTTCCGGCCGCGGGAGTCCATCCTCAAGGTAGACCGGAAATTTTCCGGATCGCGCAGGGCGATTATCCACCAGCGCCGCTGTCTGGTGGACAGTGCGGACGGAAGTCTGAAGCTGCGCATCATCCTCGACCGCTTCAGCGTCGAGGTGTTCGTCAACGACGGCGCGCACGTGCTGACCGCCACCATGTACACCGAGCAGTCGGCGGACGGGATCTCCTTCTTTGCCGACGGAGCTGTGGAGATGGATGTCGTAAAGTATGACTTGATGTAGGTTCTCACTTGTGTTAAAATTTTACTGGAAATAGATGTGAAACGGTGCAACCTTGTGAGAAAGGAGCAATTTTATATGAAGAATTACGATGTAACGGCATTGGGAGAACTGTTGATTGACTTTACGGAAAATGGTGTGAGCGGGCAGGGGAACCCGCTGTTTGAGGCAAATCCGGGGGGCGCTCCGTGCAATGTGCTGGCCATGCTCGCAAGGCTGGGGCGTCAGACAGCCTTTATCGGAAAGGTCGGAAAGGACTTTTTCGGCGACCAGCTGAAACGTGCGGTCACGGAGGCTGGCATCAACGCAGACAGCCTGTACATGGACGAGGAGGTGCACACGACGCTCGCGCTCGTCCATACCTATCCTGACGGGGATCGGGATTTTTCGTTCTACCGCAATCCGGGAGCGGACATGATGCTGACGGAGGCGGAGATCCCGGCGCAGCAGATACAGGATTCCAGTATATTCCACTATGGAACGCTGTCCATGACGCACGAGGGCGTGCGCGCCGCGACGAGAAAGGCAGTCTGCATCGCGCGGGAGTCCGGCGCAGTCCTCTCGTTTGACCCGAATCTGCGGCCGCCGCTCTGGAGGTCGCTCGAGGACGCCAGGGAGCAGGTTCAGTACGGTCTGGGACACTGTGATGTCCTGAAAATCTCGGACAATGAAATCCAGTGGTTCACCGGCGAGGAGGATTTCAACGCCGGCATCGAAAAGCTTCGCGGACAGTACCAGATTCCGCTCATCCTGCTCTCCATGGGGAAGGATGGAAGCAGGGCGTATTACAGGGACCTGCGCGTTGAGGTCAAACCCTTCTTGCAGGAGCATACAATCGAGACGACCGGGGCGGGGGACACGTTCGGTGCGTGCTGTCTGCATCACGTATTAAAGTACGGGATTGACGGCTTTGACGAAAAGAAGCTTGCGGAGATGCTCACCTTTGCCAACGCCGCGGCATCCATCATCACGACCCGCAAGGGGGCGCTGCGCGTGATGCCGGCGCCGGAGGAGATTGAGGCGCTGGTCAGGATGAATCCATACTAATATAGTAGGAAAAGATCATAGAATCAGGAAAGGACACAACCAAAATGGCAGTATATCAGGGATTCACAGACTTGATCGGAAAGACTCCGCTCGTGGAGGTCACAAATATAGAGCAGGCGCACAGCCTGAAGGCAAAAGTGCTCGCAAAGCTCGAGTACAGAAACCCCGCAGGCAGCGTCAAGGACAGGGCGGCGCTCTATATGATAAGGGATGCGGAGCACAGAGGCATCTTAAAGGAAGGCTCCGTCATCATAGAGCCGACCAGCGGGAATACCGGGATTGGGCTTGCGGCGATCGCGGCGGCAAAAGGATACCGCGTGCTTCTGACCATGCCGGACACCATGAGTGTGGAGCGCAGAAATATCCTGAAGGCATACGGCGCGGAGATCGAGCTGCCAGACTGCGCAAAGGGCATGCCGGGCTCGATCGCAAATGCGCAGGAGCTGGCAGCACAGATGGAGGGCGCGTACATTCCAGCCCAT
>CAMWOK010000171.1 GCA_947175845.1 uncultured Lachnospiraceae bacterium
GTGTCCGGCGCGTATGACAGGGCGGCAGCGGCTGTGGTGTGGATGGTGTGCGTGGTTCTGGCGCTGCGGCTTGTGGCGAGCGGATGTGAGCGCATTGTGTCACACTACTGTGAGCCCTGCGCGTTCGAGATCAAGAAGCGCACTGCCAGAAAGGTGTTTTCCATGGAATATGAGGCGCTTGACCGCACGGAGTCGCTCGAGGCGTTCCGCAGGGTGCGCGCGGGCGAACAGGGAAACGGCGGTGTGGAGCGTCAGCTGCAGCAAATCTTTTCCTTTTTTCAGGAGCTTGCAAAGATTGCCTATGCGGCGTGCATGGTCTGCGTGCTGTTTGCCAGCACCGACAGCGCAAAGGAGGATGTGGCGGAGGCAGTGTTTCTGGCAGGACTGATGTTTGCGATGTTTGCGGCAGTGCTGGCTCTGAGCCATTATTTTGCGGGGAAAGAGGGAGCCTACAACGTGGAGACGGAGCTAAAGAATGAGCAGATAAACACGCTGTCTGCGTATTTGATGAACCTGATTAACCGGGAGACGTACGTGAAGGATATCCGGCTGTTTGGCCTGAAGCAGTATCTGTATGGAAAGACAAAGTATTTTCAGGGAGTCGGCAGAATCTTTACAGAGTGCGCGTGCTACAGAGGGAAGTGCAGGGCAGTACCCACGTTCGCGGCGCAGATGTTTGCGGCGGTCACCTACATCTGCATCGCCGCAAAGGCGGTGGCGGGGAGCATTACAATCGGGGAAGTGACCATGTACGCCAGCGCGGTTATTGCCATGGTATCCAGCGTGCAGGAGCTGTTTGCAAAGTACCAGGATATCCGCTACAGAAATGAATATCTGAGCGCTTACGAGGCGTTTATCACGCGCCCGGACAGACAATACGACGGCACGCTTCCGATTGAAAAGCGGGACGACAATGCGTATCTGCTGGAATTTTCGCATGTGTCGTTTCGCTATCCTGGGACGACGCAGGACATTCTCAAGGATGTGTCGCTGACTTTCCGCGTCGGGGAGAAGCTTGCGCTTGTCGGGGCAAACGGCGCGGGCAAGACGACGCTTATTAAGCTTCTGTGCCGCCTGTATGAACCGACACAAGGAGAGATCCGCCTCAATGGCATCAACATAGCAAAGTATGATTTTGATGAGTACGTCCGCATTTTTTCTGTCGTGTTTCAGGATTTCAGGCTGTATGCCTTTGCTCTGGATGAAAATGTCGCCGCGGGCGAACAGGTTGACGAAGGGCAGCTGCGGCGCGCCATGGAGCTTGCAGGTATCTGGGAGCGCATCCAGGAGCTGCCGCAGAAGCAAAGAACGCTGTACGGGCACGAGAACGGGCAGGGCGTGCTGCTCTCGGGCGGGGAGGCGCAGAAGACTGCCATCGCGCGCGCATTGTACAAAAATGCGCCGTTTATCATACTCGACGAGCCGACAGCAGCGCTTGATCCGCTCGCCGAGGCGGAGGTCTACGAAAATTTTAACACGCTGATTCAGAACAAGACTGCGATCTACATCTCGCACCGGATGAGCAGCTGCAAGTTCTGTGACCGGATCGTGGTGCTTGGAGAAGGGCGGATCCTAGAGGAGGGAAACCACGAGACGCTCATGGAGCGGCAGGGCACATACTATGCGCTCTACAGCGCGCAGGCGAAGTACTACACAAAATAGTGCTTCCGGATTTGTTTTGTGGGACATTCTGCCCTTGTTAATTTCAGCCATTTCCCATATAATAAAATTAGAGACTTTGGGGAATCCTTTGTCATTGTGGAGACAGCACCGATCATCAAAGGGAGGAAACGTACCATGCAGTACACACAACACTATCATTCTCCGCTCGGAGGGATTTTGCTTGCAAGTGACGGTCAGGCGCTGACGGGGTTGTGGTTTGAGGGGCAGAAATATTTTGGCAGCACGCTCGCGCAGCACCACGAGCAAAAGGCGCTTCCCGTTTTCGAGGAGACGGCGCGGTGGCTCGACACGTATTTTGGCGGGTGCGAGCCGGATTTTACGCCGCCGCTGTCCACACAGCAGTTCTCTTTGTTTCGCAGGGAAGTGTGGGAAATCATGCTGAAGATTCCGTTTGGTCAGACGATGACTTACAAGGCGATCGCGGAGGCGCTTGCCAGAAAGCGCGGGGCAGAGCGGATGTCGGCGCACGCGGTGGGCGGCGCGGTCAGCCACAACCCGATTTCGATCCTCATACCCTGCCACAGGGTGGTCGGCACCGATGGAAGCCTGACAGGATACGCGGGCGGCATGGATAAAAAGGTGCGGCTGCTTGCGCTCGAGAAGGCGGATATGTCGCGGCTGTTTGTCCCTCAAAAGGGGACAGCGCTGTAGCAAAACCGATAAAAATACACAGGAGGACAAGGCCGCCAACAGCGCACTGCACGATAGGATCGGGCTGGATGCGCACTTGTCCCGAAAGGCTAAGGAGATGATCAGCGTGGGACTGAAAAAAGAGAGCAGCAGCCGCAACGAATGGATCCGGCCCGCAGAGGTATGCAGGACGCGCATTGACGGAATCGGCGGTGGAGATGATACAAGGATGCAAGTGCGTATGTTAGGAGCGTGAGAAGCATGGCATCACAGAAAGTGACGATCAAGGACGTGGCGCGGGAGGCGGGCGTGTCCATCTCGACGGTATCAAACGCACTCAACGGCGTTGACGTGCTGCGCCCGGAGACGCGGCAGCACATTCTGGAAGTGGCAGAGCGGCTGAACTATGTGCCAAATCTCAACGGGAGAAATCTCAAGTCCCGGAGCACAAATGTAATCGGCCTTTTTCTGACCTCGATCAGAGGGACGTACTACAATGTGCTTGTGGATGCCATCTATCAGGAGTGCAAGAAGGACGGCTACGAGCTGAATATTTTTGTCAGCGATCGGGCGGACAACATGATGGCAAATATCCTTGGAAAACGGATGGACGGCGCGATCATTCTGAACAAAAATATCGGGGAGAAAGAGACTGCGCTTTTTCAGAAGACACAGACGCCGGTCATCTTTTTGGACAGGGAGCTGCAGGGGGAGCGGATGACCAGCGTTGTCTTTGACTCCTGCCACGCGGGCGGGATGGTGGCGCAGTATCTGCTGTCGCTGGGGCACCGCACATTTGCATACATAAGCGGCGCGTGGGACAACTACGACAATATCAAACGCCTGGAGGGGTTTCGGGCAGGGCTGCTGCAGGAGGGAATCCGTCTGGATTCGTCCGATATTCTCGAGGGCAGTTTTGAGAAGGAGGCGTCCTGCGAGGCCGTGAAGCGGTTTCTGCAGGCGGGCAAAAAGCTGCCGGATGCAGTGTTTGCCGCGAATGACGTGAGTGCGCTCGGGGTGTTGGAGGCGTTTGCCGACAGCGGCATACGGGTGCCGGAGCAGGTGAGCGTCGTCGGCTGTGACGACATTGAGATAGCGGGTCTGGTGCAGCCGCCGCTCACCACGGTTCGGACTTCGTTTGGGCGGCAGGGGACGCTGGCAGTCCGCCACCTGACCGCGCTGATTGCGGGTGAGGAAAAAGGCTGCATCGACGTTGTGCAGGGCAGGATCGTATTGCGGGAATCGACCTGCGCGCGGACAGATTTGCAAAAGTGACAAATTTCTGCAGGTTTCTTTGCGAATATTGTACAAAGACGGATAAAGTTGAAAAATAGGATTGTAAAAACGTTTTTATTGTGCTATGGTAGTTGAAATAAAAACGTTTTTATTTGATGGGATGCAGAGTCTGGATCGTTGCCTGCTCTGCTTTTCCGGGCATGAAAACAGAAATGTGAGGATGACAGGTATGGAGATGAATGGAAATCAAAATCAGGCGGTGTCAGGACCGATCGCACAGTTGTGCAGGACAGCTGCCGCGCAGGGCGCTGTGCTGCTGAAAAATGAAAATGCAGTTCTGCCGCTCACGGCAAATGACCATGTGGCGGTGTTTGGACGATGCCAGAAGGAGTACTACAGGAGCGGGACCGGCTCAGGCGGCGCGGTGAATGTGCCCTACACGACCAATCTGATCGACGGGCTCCGCGGGGATGGGATCGCGGTGAATGAGGCGCTTGCGGACTGCTATGAGAAGTGGATAGCCGCGCACCCGTTTGACAATGGCGGGGGCGGCTGGGCGTGCGAGCCGTGGTGCCAGCAGGAAATGCCGGTCAGTGAGGCGCTTGCAAAGGAGGCGGCAGCCGCCTCGAACAAGGCGATTGTGGTGATTGGAAGGACGGCGGGCGAGGACAAGGACAATGCCGCGGCGGAGGGAAGCTATTATCTGACCGGGGCGGAGCAGGAGATGATCCGCTGTGTGTGCAGCAAGTTTGAGCAGGTCATTGTGATACTGAATGTCTCGAACATTATCGACATGAACTTTGTGCAGGACAGCCCGCACATCCAGGCGGTCGTGTACGCATGGCAGGGCGGCATGGAGGGCGGAAACGGCATAGCGGATGTCCTTTCGGGCAAAGAGGTCTTTCAGGGAAAGCTGACCGACACGATCGCAAAGAACATTACGGACTATCCATCCGACAAAAATCACGGCGGAGAGGAGAAAAACGTATATCAGGAGGACGTCTATGTCGGCTACAGGTACTTTGAGACCTTCGCCAAGGACGCCGTGCTCTATCCGTTTGGATACGGGCTTTCCTACACGGAATTTGCGCTGTCCGACTGCGCGGTCACGGTGCGCGGCAGCGGTTCTGGGCAAAGCTTTCTGTTCACGTGCAAGGTAAAAAATACAGGGACGCAGTACCGCGGGCGCGAGACGGTGCAGCTGTATGTCGAGAAGCCTGCAGGCGGCATGGGAAACCCGGCGCGGGAACTCGTGGCATTTGCAAAGACGCGGAGCCTGGACTGCCAGGAGGAGGAAGTACTGCAGATGGAAGTCCCGGTGTACCGGCTTGCCTCGTTTGACGACAGCGGCGTCAGCGGGCACAGAAACGCCTATGTGCTCGAGGCGGGAAGCTACCGTTTCCATGCGGGCGCAAGCGTGCGCGACACAGTGTGTGTATCCGTGGATGGAAATGCGGACTGGCAGCTTGCGCAGACCCTTTTGGCCGCGCAGTGTGAGGAGGCGCTCGCCCCCGAGGAGAACTTTGCGCGTATGCGGGCTGTCAGAAATGCGGACGGGGCGCTCGAGCCGGGGTATGAGGCGGCTCCGCTCAGAACGGTTCATTTGGGGGAACGCATTGCATCGCGACTGCCTGAGACGATCGCATACACAGGCAGCCAGGGACTGCTCTTGAAGGATGTGGCGGATGGAAACTGCACCATGGAGGCGTTTATCGCACAGCTTTCCACGGAGGATCTGGCGGCGATTGTGCGGGGCGAGGGCATGTGCAGCCTCAAAGTGACGCCGGGTACAGCTGCGGCGTACGGCGGGGTGTCCGACAATCTGCTCGGCTTCGGTATTCCGGTGGGCTGCTGTGCGGACGGGCCGTCGGGAATCCGCATGGACAACGGCGCGCGCGCCACGCAGGTTCCGATTGGCACACTGCTCGCCTGCACCTGGGACGAGGCGCTTGCGCAGGAACTGTTCGAGCTGGTCGGCGAAGAGCTGGTGCAGAACAGGATAGACGCGCTCTTAGGGCCCGGCATCAACATTCACAGGCATCCGCTCAACGGCAGGAATTTCGAGTATTTTTCGGAGGATCCGCTCCTGACCGGAAAGATGGCGGCAGCCATGGTGCGCGGCATCGGCAGCAGGGGCGTGCACGCCACCATCAAGCACTTTGCGTGCAACTCGCAGGAGACAGGCAGAAACGTTGTCAACGCGGTGGTCTCCCAGAGGGCGCTGCGGGAAATCTATCTCAAAGCGTTTGAGATTGCTGTGCGGGAGGGGAAGGCACAGTCCGTCATGACCTCGTACAATCCTGTCAACGGCCACTGGACGGCGTCGGCGTACGACTTAAATACGACCATTCTGAGAAGAGAGTGGGGATATGACGGAATTGTCATGACCGACTGGTGGGCGAACATGAACGATGCCGCAGAGGGCGGAAGCTGTTCCAAACAGCGCACCGCGGACATGGTGCGGGCGCAGAACGACATCTACATGGTGGTCAACAACAACGGCGCGGAAATCAACGCGTTCGGGGATGACAGCGTCGAGGCGATCGAGTCCGGAAGACTCACGGTCGGGGAGCTGCAAAGATGTGCGATGAACATCTGCCGTTTTCTGATGCAGACACCCGCCTTCAGCCGGGAGGGGAACGGCGTCGTACATATTCCGCAGATAGCGGCGCTCGGCGCAGATGCGCAGTGCGACAGCGCGCTGGATGACAACGGCAGGATTGTGTGGAATACCGCTGTGGAGGCAGAGAAATGTTTCGAGATAAAGGCTGCGGGAAACTATGACGTGATTGTGCGGCTGATGTCGGAGCAGACAGATCAGGCGCAGTGCGTCTGCAAGGCAGTGCTCAACGGTGAGGAGCTCACCACCTTCCAGACCAACGGCACAAACGGCAGATGGATACAGCAGAAACTTCTGCGCGTGACGCTCGAAGCAGGGGCTTACCGGATGCGGCTGCTGTTCCCGAAGCCGGGCATGGAGATCGACTACATGGAGCTTCGGGCTTGCAGCGCGTCAGGCGGCGATAAAAAAATAATGCCATAGGATTTTGGGTACTAACAGGCAAAAGTATTGAAGAATGGCTTAAAATCAAGGGTTTTTAGGCGTAGAGGGG
>CAMWOK010000172.1 GCA_947175845.1 uncultured Lachnospiraceae bacterium
TTAAATAAGATATCAATCCCCTGCGAAATCGCATCCGTCAGCCATGAAACGCCTCCGCTGGCTAACATCTTTGTGAGCAGTTTGGCTCCCTGCAGCGCCTTAATTCCCAAAAGAGCACCAGAAACCGCGCCCTCTATGGCTCCTTTCAGACCAGACAGCGCATAATCCTGCCAGTCGCTGACCTCCCCGCGCACAATGTCCGACACCGCTGTCACTCCGACGGCGATGGCGCCGGAGACGGCGGCTCCTATCGCCACAGAAGCCACCGTGGAAGCCGCAACCATGCCCGCTGCCGCCAGCGCCGCTCCGCCAGTCGCCACAACCACCACAACTGCCGCCACAACCGCCAGGCCAATCAGCACATTCTTTAACAGCTTCCCCCAGTCAAACTTTTTGGGTCCAAAAGGAATCGCAGAATTGAGCCTGTCCGTGAAGACTTCCTTCTTCCTGCCATCATAAATCAGTTTTTTCCCTGCCTTGATATGTGCATCGCCGTCTGCCCCGCTGATAAGGAAGAGCGCAGACTCCCCCTTGGCACCCGCGACAAAATTCCCTGTCTTGGCATATATCTGGATCAGCTCCTTCGCTTCCATATGGAGCTTCTGTTTTGTGATAATATTCAAATCCTTGTGGCTCTGAATCCACACGCCGCTTCCCTTCTCCGCCACCATAAACAGCTTCGAATGCGCCTCAAAAAGGACATCCTCCGTCCCGAGCTTGAGTTCCTTTCCCTCCGGAATGCCCATATATTTCACTTTGGGATTTGCAGTCTTGGCACAGCTGCCGCCGTTTTTCCGGACTGCATTCATCGCGATCCCACTGTTTTCATCGCTGTCGGAGAAGTACAGTGAGACAGATGTGCCGATTTCCGGCATACAGTAAAACAGGTTATTTGCCTGCGATGCATAGGGAAACCAGCACAGTTCCCCCGCGTCCCTGCCCTCGTCGATGTTCAGCTTCAGCTTTACCTGCTGTCCTGATCTCTCTGCTACCTCACCCAGAAGGGAGACCCCCTGTATCCGGGAATTTGTCTGTGCAGGCATAACCAATGAGGACTCGAGGCCCAGCACATATTCATGCTGGAGCGTCCCCTTTTCCAGAAAACTTCTGCTCTCCTCCACGACCATGGGACAGCCCTCATACGTCGCGATATCGCCTAGTCCCAGTCGCTCCCTGCTCCGGATATGATACTTGACAAACTGCTCCTCCAGCACGGGGATACCAGCCATTGCCGCCTGAAGATACTGCTGTGTATCCCTGCTGACTGACACTGCCCCCACACTCCTGAGCTCCGCTGTATTCCGGGGCAGACCAAACCAGAAGCACGGCGCCTTTCCTGTGATATCCGCTGCCAGACGGGTTCTCAAATGCGTCGCCATACGCCTGCAGAACGCCCAGTCCGTCTCACGGTACTGCAGGATAAACTTCCCCGTTGTCTGGTCGGACGGCTCTGTGCAGTTCACAAACCTGCCTTCCGGATAATCCTCCAGCACTTTGCCTATCAGGGCAGCATAGCTCATTTCCCTGTCCTGAAACGAGCGGCTCTTCTCCTCATAATCCATCATGCTGCTCCACGACAGTCCTCTGATCTCCACATAATATACCAGATCCCGGCAAGCAATCTCCACTTCACTGACAACACCCGAAAAAAGCAGCGTCTCACCAGACTCATTGTCCCCGTACACCACAATCGAATCCTGGCTCCCAACATGATGGATACACTCGCCGCCCGCTTCCTCACTCAATATTCCGCTGACTTGTACCTGCGCGTGCTGGTTCAGTTTTCTGTTTATCTCAAGCCCATAGATCTCCTGGATCGCATATGGGCACTCCACGCGGATCTGTCCCTGTGTAAATTCATCCGGAATTCCGTGAAAAGACAGCTTTTGCTCATTCATCTGCACACCTCCTTTGTATGGAAGCCTTAATACACTTCCTGCCCTGCATCCATAAACTGAATAATGCCTCCCAAACTACAGACAATCACACACTGCGTCGTGAGCGCCGGCTTGCCGTCCACCAGCGTCTTACTCTGTGCACCCAGCCACTGACCGGCAAGGACTGGCGCGCACATCTTCCCCGCCGGCGGCTTGCCGGGCACCAGATCCGTGAGGTCTGCAATGATAACATCCGCCCCCTGGTTGGCCGGCGACGTGCACGCGCCAAAGGGTGCAATGTTCTGGGTCAGTCCCACCACACAGTCCGCATTGTTCATCATCGCCTTATCCCGGATATAGCACCCATGGGATTTGGGCATGTCCAGCCGTCTCACATGCGATCCACAGGTGCAGCATATCTTTGCCCCCCGCACCACATACGGATGTCCCGGCACCTGCACTTGCTCCTGCCCTTGTGCTTCCATCTTTAATTCGTCCGCCATTTTCTCAGCTCCTTTCTGTTGTTTTCACCGGCTCAAACCAAATTCCGTTGGCATCCCGCCGCAAAATACTCTCCGCCACATCCAGTCTCACAATCATCTGTCCGCCATAATCTTCAGCCAGAAATATTGTTTCGTCCGCCACCTTCTTTGGATCCAGCACAAAATTCCGCACATTTCCTTTGCTGTCATACTGCGACGCCTCCTGGTCGGCACACACAATTTTCCTCGGGGACATCATGCAGTACGGCGTCTGCTTCCCTGTCTGCTTTTCCACCAGAATCACCTGCTGCATCCCGAGATCCGGCTGGTACTTCTGTAAAATCTTCTGAAATTTATCCGCGATCAGCAAGACTGGGCGTTCCAGATAATCCGCATACTCAATGCTCATCCCGCCATCCTCCCTGACATAGGCGATGGAAGTCTTCATCTCCCCCACCCCGGACTGTTCCCGGGGCATCTCCACCTGCGGCAGTCTGCGCAGGCGTCTGTCCGTCTTCATGATAAAGTAATTCATCTCATCCACTACCTTCTTTTTTCCCTGACATACGAATCTGCCGTGACGAAAACCGTCCTGTACGTTTTTTCATCACTCCCGCCTCACTAATACAACGAATATTAAGTAACTGGCACCTTGACTTGCCTGATTGTTCAGCTACAAAGAACTATTAAATCCTTATGTTGTCGTCAATCGCCGCAGCCACCGCTACGCCTCTTTCCTCCGTCTTGCATCTGAAACAATCATTCTGCGTCAACGTACCAGAACCTTGATTTTCATTGTGCTGGAAGCTTACAGTCCACAATTTTGGCATCCTGAAAATCAATCTCATCCGCGAGCAGCGCAGACGTGAAATCCACCTGTACAAGCGTCGCCCCCGCAAACGACAGATGTCTCAACTTAGCCTTCGCAAAACTGACCCGCTCCAAAACAGCACCCGAAAAATCCGTGTCGAAGATCTTCATCTCCTCCATCTTAGTATCCCGCAGGGTCGTATTTCGAAAATTCCCAAAGAGAATGCGGCTTTTGTTCCAGCTGCTCTGCGTAAAATCGCATCCTGCAAATGAGGAGTACTGAAATTCCAGATCCTCGTAATTTCCTTTTGACAAATCCAGTTTTTCCAGTATCTCATGGCTAAACAGCGTCCGCTTTCTGGATTGAAGCACACGCTTCACTTCGCCGCTGTCCTTGACTGTCGCATCCTCCTTGTACAGGATGTCAAAGCGATCCAGAAAACCGCCGATCCCTACCACAAAACAGGGTGCCCGCTCCATGCGCTGATACGCCTGTGTCTGAACTGCAGTCCGCATCCCTGCCCGTATGAGTTCCGCGACATAAAAAAGATACAGATTGCTCTCATCAAACACTTTCTTCTGCGCCTCGGCGAGGCTGACATTTCCTCCGGCATTTTTCCGCAGCGTCTCGACAGCCTCCGCGTATTCGTCCAGATAGGAGTAGACCGCCCCCACAGAATAGCTTCCGCTGCACTCTACAGGGTCCAAATACCAGTTCTCATCATAGGCGTCCAGGCGGATCTCATGTTTCTTCATCAGGATGTTGGTGCGCAGGATCGAGAAGTGAATATAGGCAATCGGCCCCTTCCTCCCCTGCTGCTGCATCTGATATACCGCATTACAATACGCAGTAAAACACTCCACATACTGCGCAGTCAGCTCTTCAAAATGACTCTGCACATAGTCATTGAGCCGGACTGCCAGCTCCTTACTTTTACGCTGCAAGTCAACACTTTCCACGCATTCCACCTCCCGTCTAATTGGACTTTACTTCCTGTCCTACCACTTCCACATTCTCCTCTATCTTGACCGACGCCGTCTCATTACACTTCAGATGAACACCGTCCTGCCCGACGATATTGATGTTCTCCTCCGCCCTGATATTGATGTTCTTGTCTGACCGAAATTCAATATTCTGATCGCTCACAATCGAGACGCCCCCCTCGTCTGTCAGTGTGATGATCGTTCCATCCACAATAATGTAGATTCCCTCGGGCGTCAGGCGGATCTCTTTCCCGTCCTGATTGCGCAGCGACTTGACGCTGGGATCATCTCTCTGTCCGCTGTAGGATCCGCCGCCGCTGCCTGAACTGCCGCCCGCGGGAGGATCAGACACCTGCTCATGCACAGAGCTGATGGCATAGCTGTGATCCTCTGTGCCATCCGGAAAGTAGATGCGCACACGGTCACCGATCTCCGGCATGCAGTACCACCCGCTGCCGTCCTTGGAGGAGTAGATTGTGGAGTACGGAAAGAAGCACTGCTCTCCAGGATCATGCCCTGACATCTCATCGATCTCAAGAGAAACCTTCACCTGGTCATTTTTGATTTCCGAGATACTGGCACCCAGGGAAGCCCCCACAATCTGATCATGGTACTGATATACCTGGCTCATCCCATTTTTAGTCGCCAGTGTCACATAATGCCGGTAGATACCTTTTTCCATGCGTCCCTGTATCTCGCTGACATACAGTGTCTGCCCCTGGATCCGCACCTCGTCACCGATATTTGCCAGCGCCGAGGTCTCTACCTGGTAACAGATGAAATCCTGCTCCCGCAATCCGCTGATTCCACTTTTCGACAGCTTGAGATAGCGGCCTGCATCCTGCTTCACCCTGTAATGGCTGACATCCAGTTTCAACTTTTTATTATGCGGGATACCGAAATAAAATTTAGGGCACTCAAGATGGGCATCATTCACCAGTCCGGTGTGAAAGTGAGAGGCAAGCCGCCTGAGAAATTCCCAGTCAGTTTCCTGATACTGAACAATCAGCTGCTCTGTCTTTGCATTGTTCGTGACTACATCTTTGAGTGTCTCGTCCCCGTAATCTGCTGCCACCTGCTGCATCAGTGCACTGTAAGTCATCTGCTTCTCCTGAAAGCTCCTGCTTCTCTTTGCGACGTCGAGCAGATAGCTGTAGGACACAGCGTGCACTTCCATATAGTAAGAACCCTGCACTTCCTGTACTTCCATCCCCCGCACCATCCCCTGGAACAGGATCTCCTTCTTTCCGCCGTCTCCGCGCAGCAGCAGACTCACACTGCCGCCCTGGCTGCTGTCTGTCACATAACTGTCCTTTGTCCCCTCCGGCAGCAATGCCCTGAAATAAAATGTGCTGTGCTCATTGATCTGATGGTCAACGTGGACATCCAGCAGCTGTTCCACAGCGTACGGGGTTATTTCCAGATTCTGAAAAGACATTTTGGGTTCCATGCGCATTTCCTCCTTATTCTTTTATCTTGGCGTTCTCCTCTGCTTCCTTTGCCACTTCAACCGACTGCACCATCTCAATGGCAGCCTTCCTCCAGTACTTCATCTCTTTGGTCTGGCAGTTGAAGCTGCCCATCAGCGGGCGCCCGTTTACTGTCAGATAAAACATCATATTGTACAGCTTTCCGTCCAGTGTAGGATTGGAGAACTCCACATAGGCAACCTTCTTTCCCGCTGCATCCATCGATCCGATCTCCTGTTCCCGGATTCCTGGATTTACCCGCTTCATCATCCCGAAAATCTGGTTTCGGAACCGCTCGATCGTCTCGTCACTCTCCTCACCATCCATATATTGCATCAGCAGGTTGACTGTGCCCGTATCATCTGTCAGAATTGTCTCCGGACGCTGTTCAGATGGATATTTGCGCTTTGCGACCTCCGGATCCATCGGCACAAAATTCGTCGGCAGCATCATGCTGACTGTATCTTCCGCCAGGAATCTCCGCTCAAAACAGATCCACTTTCCCAAAATCCTGATACCCGTGTCGATACTGCGCTCCCCGCCAGCCACGTCCCTGTCACCGGATTCTGCACACTCCATCCGTCGCTGTGACTGGTTCCGCATATCAATGATTTGCTCATCAAAATATTCGTCGTGTTTCATCTTCTCCTCCTTGTCAGTCCACTATGATTCGTCTCGCTCCTCTTTTCTCTTTCTTTGTCCTTCCCATCGGATCGATGACCTTTTCCAGCTGCTCATACATCACTTGGTTGTCTGCGGCCAGAAGCGCCTCCATGGCAAGATTTCCTTTACTTTCCAGATACGCGGCAACAGCCCTGCGCTCCACTCTGCCCTGCCCATTCCAGATCAGGAGGCAGAATCCGATATCCGTCTGATCCTTCTGTTCCAACTCCCACAGACTGCGGGCAAACTCCAGCAGCAGAGCCGGATGCAGGGTCTGCTCTCCCACCCCCGCCCCAGTTGCGTAAATAAGTCGTATCGGGTCATAATACGTAAACAATACAAAAAAA
>CAMWOK010000173.1 GCA_947175845.1 uncultured Lachnospiraceae bacterium
CATTGATATATAACATTCCGATAGCCCACTCCTTTCACTGTATGGAGTAGAGGCATCCATAAGATGTCTCCACGCAGTCATCATCCACCGCGGCCTGCCAGTTCTCCGTCACGCCGATTATCGTTGTTCCACCCGCACCGATCATCTGTGCTTCCGCCACGGAAACACCCATCCCGAGTGCGGCTATGATATCGGCATCCTTCTTTTCCTTTCCACGGTAGAAACTGATCATGTACCCCTGCAGATATGCTTCCGTGGCATTGTCATACGTTCCCTGACCGGACATATAATTCGGTTTTTCCAGCTCGCGCGTCTCTCCTGCGGGAAGATTTTCATAGACATACAGCTGATTATCCGAAATTACGGCAAAATACCTGAAATCACGATCTGTCTCATTTGTCACTGTGCCTGTGATTCCCCACTTCACGGAAGGCTTCAGCACACTGGATATACTGCCCGCGCCAAACTTCCTGGATGTCCCCGCCATAAAATAGGCATCCTCAAACCCTGCACCGGGATCCATTCCACAGGTGAGCCGCTCTCCCTCCTTCTGAACGCGGTAATAGTACCCCTCACTGTCATCATAATAATAGTTATTTATAACTGGTCCAACATACGCATACTGTTCCGCCAGCCTCAGCTCCCATTCCTCGTAATCTGCATCATAACAGTGCATGTACGTCACCGCTTCTGCTAAATCCTTTCCGAGTCCCTCAACTGTCACAGAGTACACTCTGGTGTTCACCACCTCAAAACCACTGCCGGTAATGTAAATCAAAATGATTCCAGCCAGCGTCGACACCGGAACTGCAATCCAGTACCAGTCCCGCTTTTTCATAAAGCTCAGGATCAGATACAGAACAGGGCCCACAAAAATCACATACAAAACCACAATCCACTTGAGCAGGCCGAAATTCAGGCGGTTTCCGCCATTTCCGAACGTGCGGAAAATCCTGCGCAGGATGTAATTGTTATCATAATATTTGTAGCTGTTGCTATTCACGTACGTGTAGCTGTTGATATTCTGCAAGAGAGACACATAACATCCTTCGTCTGACATCCCGGCAGGTGTCGCGAGAAGCCTCCCCAGATCAGTCAGCGCATACGGCACGAACTCCACCGCGCCAGCTCCCCATGAAGTTACCATAATCAGGCTCTCTGCTTGCATGTCATACCGGCCTGTCAAATCCTTAAGCTGCGCCAGCTCAAGCTGATTTAATTCCGCCGGATACTCCCCATCATAGTCGGATGTCCCTGGTTCATTCACGCCGTCGCACGCCACGCCAAAGTCAGGCAGACCGCTCAGCACTTCCTCCGCGCGGCCTCCTGTGCCGACGATCAGCAACCCTCCGCGGTTCACCCACTCTTCGATGCGCTCCTTTGCGCTGTCTGACAGAACGCCGGTATTGTAATTGTCTATCACCAGAATTATCAGGGAATCCAGCGCCCCTGTCAGACTGTCCTGATCCAGCTGCCACAGCTTTATCGGAAACTCAACCCCGTCATAGTAAATGCTCTCTCCGCCCAGATCCAGATAGGTGAGCGCACTGTAAGAATCGCTCAGAATCCCTACTGAAAGTGCATCTGCTCCCATCAGAAAAAAGCGCTTGAACCGCTGCTGTGCAATGACCTGCGACGACTCTGACACCAGAGAGACATTCAGCGTCCCGCCGGAGTACTCTATGCTCTCTTTCGGTATCCTGACCGCAAACTGTTTGGTGCTGCCCTCCGGCAGGGAGATCGCTGTGTCATAGACGCAGCACATCGCATCGTAGGAATCCTCTGTCTGCACGCGCGCTGTCCCTTCCCAGTCCTTTCCCTGATTGCTGATTGTCACCTGGATATCGTAGGTCGCGCCATCTGATGGAAGCAGCACCGCATCGATAGAATACACCTGATTATCATTCTGTTCTGACGCAGTTTCCTCCGCCGCCATGCCTGTCCTTCCCGTAAGCATGGCGCAGAACAGTATTCCCAGGATCAAAAGTCCCCAAATTTGTTTCCCAATCGTTCTCTCTCTCTTCATTTTCGTTCCCTTCCCACATGCAAAGAATCTTTATCCCCTCATTTTCATAAACAATTGCCGCGCTGTCCTGAAAACATTATACAGGAATCGCATGGAAATAGCAATGCAAAAAGGAGAGTGTTCTACTCTCCTATTCCCCGCACCCTGCATTCGTTACGCTTCCCTTTTCCCCTGATGATACGCCTCCATAAAGTCCATCCGGTTCTGCCTTGCGCTCTCCTTCGGCCTGCCAAGGTCCGCCCGCGAATCGAGTCTGACCATCACCTCAATCATGGAAAGCTCCTGTCTACCAGACGCATCCACAAGCGCCGCCTTTAATTCCTCCTCTGTCCTTACCAGACAGGTATTTTGATAGCCACACGCTGCTGCGACCTGTGAGAAGGTCTGTCCGCTGTATCCTGTCGGCATCGATCCGACGGACTCGTGCGCCGCATTGTTGATCACAATGTGCAGAAAATTCTTTGGCGCCTGCTTTGCCAGAAATGCCAGTGCGCCCATGTGCATCATCACGGCACCATCGCCGTCGACGCACACAATCTTTCTATGTTCGTCCGCCTGTGCCATTCCGCACGCAATCATGGAGGCGTGCCCCATCCCTCCGACTGTCATAAAAAGCCGGTCATGGCCTCCAAACAGCGCGTCACTCTGCTCGTATAATTCCCGCGATATCTTGCCCGTGGTGGAAACTATATATGAATCGCTGTAAACCTGTTCAAGGATTGTGCGCAGCGCCTGTTCGCGCACAAGTTCGTATCCATTTTCCCAGACAAAGGCGCACTCTTTCTCAAACGTCCCCTTTTTCACGACAATCGCGTACTGCCTGCCATCCGCCAGCTGTCTTGCCGCCTGCGCAAAAATTTCCTCTAGCTGCTGCCCGGTGGTCGCGGCGTCAATCACAGCGTACGCAACATCCATGACCTCGAGCAGTTCGCAGGTCACCTTCCCCTGATAGGCGTGCTGCGGCTCGTCTTTTGTCCCCGGCTCCCCGCGCCATCCGACGACAAACAGCATGGGGATTCCATAGACCTCCCCGTTGGCAATCGACGCCAGCGGGTTGATGATATTCCCAAGCCCGGAGTTTTGCAGATACACAAGACAGGGGCTTTTTTCCGCCAGATATACCCCGGTCGCAAGGCCCACCGCCGCGCCTTCATTGGCAGTCACATAATGCCTGAACTGCTTTTGGCCGTCCAGACACACCGCGTCACAAAACTGCTTTAACGTCGAATCCGGCACACCTGCAATTGTGCGGATTCCTGCCTTTTTCACTTCCTGCAGAAAAACACTTGCTTTCATTCGTCCCCCTCTTTCCACGCACCCTCTGTATATCCATTTGCAGACAGAGCATCCGCATCCAGGGCAGTCAGCTCCTCCACAGTATCAATCTCCACAATCTGGCCAGGCTCAACCGGAAAGACATTCAGACGAAGCGCATCGAGATTCCTGTCAACCACCTCATCCCAGAACAGACCTGCATTCTCTTCCTCTGCATACGCCTGCACAATCCGGTCCGCAAGAAGCCTGGCATCCTCTTTCTTAAAAAAGGAAATTCCGACCATGTTGAAGGTGTCTGTCCCGCCTTTTCCAACACGGGAAATAAAGCCATCCTGCAATTCAAATACCCAGTCGCCCGAATACCCTCTGACCATCTTACCATAATATCCGGAACGATCCAGCTTCCTGTCAAAGACAGACAGATCGGAGACAAGCAGATCTGCTTCACAGATGAAGCAGTCTGCCGTCCCAAGCACATTCCTCGCCGCATAGACGGATGAAATATTGTTCTTTACAGCATAGTCCGGATTTTCCAGTAAGCAAATCCCTTCATATTTATCACATAAATATGAAAACTGTTCCTTCATGTATCCCACGACGAGATAGATTTCCTCTATTTCTCTTCGCTTCAGCCCTTCAATAACCGTTTCAACCAAAGGCTTTCCCAACACTTTCACCAAAGGTTTTGGCATCTTTAAAGTCAGGGGATGCATTCGCACGCCAAGCCCTGCCGCCATAATAATACCGATTTCTTTTCCCATATCTACCATCCATTTCAAATTCTGTGAAAGTACTGTCGTTGTCACATATCGTCAATCAGTGTAATAATCTCCTTAAACGGCATCAGCTTCGCATCCACTTCCAGCGCGCGGTGATTTTTCAGAATCTCGACCGCCGTGCTCTGCATTGCCGGAAAAGCGCTCCGCGTCAGCTGGTTTGCATAGATGACTATGTTCACACCGTGCTGCGCAAGCTCCGCCTCCGTCACGCTGTTGAAGGAAGTGGGAACAACTACGATCGGCGTATCTGTATTTTCTTGTCGGAAACGATCGCAGAACGCGAAGATTTCGTCCGGTGATTTTTTTCGGGAATGAATCATAATCCCATCCGCGCCGGCATCCACATACGCAAATGCGCGCTGCAGCGCATCTTCCTGCCCCTTCTCCAGAATCAGGCTCTCAATGCGCGCGATAATCATAAACTCCTCCGTCCGCTGCGCGTTTTTTCCGGCGCGTATCTTCTCACAGAAATTCTCAATGGAATCCTGCGTCTGTGCCACTTCCGTGCCAAACAGGGAATTTTTCTTCAATCCTGTCTTGTCCTCTATGATCACCGCGGACACGCCCATGCGCTCGAGCGTGCGCACATTATACACAAAATGCTCCACGAGTCCGCCCGTATCTCCATCCAGAATAATAGGCTTGGTCGTCACCTCCATCACATCATCTATAGTGCGCATCCGCGACGACATGTCAACCAGCTCAATGTCCGGTTTTCCCTTCGCCGTGGAATCGCACAGGCTCGACAGCCACATCGCATCAAACTGATCCAGCTCCCCATTGTGCTCCACGATCGTTTTCTCCGCAATCAATCCGGTCAGTCCGCTGTGGACCTCGATGGTCTTCACGACAGGACACAGCTTGAGCAACTGGCGCAGACGACGGCGTCTGTATTCCGGCATGGCAAGCTTTTCCTTGATGTTATCGTCAATTTTCTTCACATTCTCATTATAGGTATAGGCAACTTCGATCAGTTCACCGCCGTACTGCCTGAGATTCTCTATCACATTCTGCCGGATTGCGCGCTCTGGCCCCTCGCACCAGTTGTCCCCGTGTATCACATAGTCCGGTTTCACCTTTGCAAGAACCCTGTCGTACATAATTTCGTCCTGCGTAATTACAGTGTTCACCAATCCTGTGTCCAACACAATCTGCTTTCTTTGCTCTATCGAAATAGTGGGAAAACGGTTGTACTTAATCATGGCGGCATCACTTAAGATCCCCACAACCACCTCGCCGTATTTCTTTGCCTCGCGAAGAATATTTAAATGTCCTTCGTGGATTACATCCGTACAAAAACAGGTGTATACTTTCTTCATCTATCACACCAGACCTTTCTTGATAAAAGCGTTCTTCCTCAGAACAGCTTCCGGAAAATCATATTCTTTCTGTCAACAGTAGCGAACCGGTATCTGGATATCGCACGCCCTGAGCGCCTCCTCCAGAACGACAAAAAAGTCCTCAATATCCTTCGCTGTGATTGCTCCCAGCGCACACAGGCGGAAAGTGTTCTGCGTCGACACTTTTCCCGGATAGATCGTAAAGCCGCGCTCGTAACAGTAGTCATGCACCTTCTCAAAATCCCAGTTGACATCATCTGGATATTTCACCGACACGACAAGCCCGGCCTGCCACTCCCGCCTGATGATATCCTGAAAGCCCAGGCGTTCAAGACCTGCATGGATCGCCTCAAAGACACTCAGATGCCGCTGCCACTTTGCCTCCTCGCCCTCCGCAAAATACTCGTCGAGCGCCTGCCTTGCCGCATAGATTGTCTGAACCGGCGGTGTGAAGTGCATCTCACCTGTCGTCTCAAAAAAATGGTACTGCAAATACAGATTGCAGTAGTAGGAACGCTTGGGATAATCGGCTGACTTTTCGATAATCTCTGTGTTTCCCACAATAAACGACAGGCCTGTCATTGCCATCAGTCCTTTTTGCGCTGATGCCATACAGAAGTCAATATTGTCCTTTTCTATATCGATCGGCCGCATTGCATACGTGGAGGTCGTATCAACCGTGAAAACCGCCCCGTAACGGTGTGCCAGCGCACCGATTTCCCGAATCGGATTCAGAATACCAGTTCCCGTCTCATTGTGCGTCGTGTGAACAAGGGCGATATCCGGATTCTCCTTGAGCACGTGTTCCACCTGCGCCAAATCCGGCAGCGCATCGACGGGAAATTTTAAATCAATATGTGGCAGCCCGTAATATTCACAGATCTCCACTGCCCTGGCACTGTATGCCCCATTGTTGATAACCAGTACCTTTTTCCCCTCCGGCAGCAGGGAATTCAGGCAGATGTCGATGTTGATCGTGCCCGATCCGCAGAAAAGTACTGCGGTGTATTTGTTGAAATCTCCATGGACAATGCGCACCAGATCCTCGCGCATTCTGTGCATCATAGATGCAAATTCCTTCTCCCGCGGACAGATGTCTGGCACGATCTGCGCCAGCTTGACTGTGTCGGTGGTTGTGGCCGGGCCTGGGTTTAACAGTATCGTTCTCTTTATCTGCAT
>CAMWOK010000174.1 GCA_947175845.1 uncultured Lachnospiraceae bacterium
GCGCGATGCACTCTTCATCCGACAGCTCTCTTCCCGCGATCGCGCCGATCACAAAATTGCAGCCGGTCCCGTCCTTTTTGTAATTGGCGCACCCGTATCCGAACGGCGTCGTGATAATGTCCCCGCCGCACGCCGGGCACTGGACGGCAATCTTCCTGCGCGCGCCTGGTCCTTTTGCACCTTTTCCAGTAAACGGGCTGATCTTTGCGGCAAGCTGGTCTGTGAGGTCCCTGTCGCGTATCTGTATGGTCTCCCGACGGATGAAATCCTCGAGCTTTGCACGGTAATCGTTCACATCGACAGTCCCGTTCGTGATGCCGTCGAGCCCTTTTTCCCATGAGGCGGTCATCTTGGGATTTAACAGCGCCGGGACTGTCATCGCGACGACTTCATACACCATCTCACCAAAATTCTGCGGCGTGATGACCTGCGTTTTCTGATTCAGGTTCAGATAACCGATGCGGATGAGCTTCTTGATGATCTCCGCGCGCGTCGCGCTCGTGCCGATCCCGGAACCCTTTATCTGGGCGCGCAGTTCCTCATCCTCTATGAGCTGTCCTGCGTTCTCCATGGCAAGGATCATGGAGCCGGATGTGTAGCGCTTGGGCGGCGTGGTCCTGCTCTCCCGCACTTCAAAGCCATTGACTGCAAGGACATCGCCCTGCTTGAGCGTGGCCGCCAGCGCGAGCAGCTTTTTAGAGTTGTCCGTCTTTGTCTGTGCGGAGCCGTTCACCTTAGGTTGTGCATCGGACACATTCTCGTCCTCGTCGGCGTCCTCGAGTGTCCTGCCAAGGACCTCGAGATAGCCGAGTACCTTGAGCACCTTCGCGGAAGCGAACAGGGATTCTTTTTCGATCCCAATGACAAGCTTTAATGTCTGGTACTCCGCGGGCGGATAAAAGATGCTCAGAAAACGGCGCACGATCAGATCAAATACCTTACTCTGCAGCGGAGTCAGTTTTGCAAGCTCCGTCAGCTGTCCGGTCGGAATGATGGCGTAGTGGTCTGTGACTTTGCTGTCGTCCGTATACTGCGTCTTTGTAATGTTCGCATAGAGCTTTTTTGTCAAAATATGGCTGGTAAACTGCTGCGTCGGCGTGTAGCCCTTTAACGGAGCCAGCGTTTTGTCGATCTCTTTTGCGACAGCGGTGGTCAGCACCCGCGCGTCGGTCCTAGGGTATGTGGTGAGTTTCTTCTCATACAAGTCCTGCGCGACCTGCAGGGTCTGGTCCGGGCTGATCTTAAACCGTTTGGCGCACTCTGCCTGCAGCTCTGCCAGATTGAATAACAGCGGCGCTTTCTTCTTGGAGATGCCTTTTTCCAGCGTTTTTACCACGGCTTCTTTTCCCGCAAAAGAAGTGATCAGCGCCTCGGCATCTTCTTTTTCCTTAAATCCGTTTTCCTTGTAGAGCTTTGTGGATTCAAAGTATAGGGAGCCCTCCACGGCCTTCCACTCCGCCTCGAGGTTGGCGTCGGTGAAATCCCCGACCACCCTGTAAAAGGCGGTTTCCTGAAAATTGCGTATCTCGCGCTCCCGGTTTACGACCATGCCGAGCACGCAGGTCATGACCCTGCCGATCGCGATCGCCGTGTAGCCTTTTGTCGCTGCGGCGTCATTCAGGAGTCTTCCGTATTTGACGGACATCACGCGCGAGAAATTGATGCCCATGGCATAGTCCTCGATGGAGCGCATAATGCCCGATTTTCCCAGATTCTCATAGGCGGACATCGGCTTTGCCTGCGCCATGCCGCGCCGGATCTCCGTCTCGGTCTGTGAGTCAATCCACACGCGCAGCTCCTGCATTCCCTTGCGCACACCGCCGTAGTTGCGGATATTTTCCTCGATGGTCT
This sequence comes from uncultured Lachnospiraceae bacterium, assembly GCA_947175845.1. GTDB lineage: Bacteria > Bacillota > Clostridia > Lachnospirales > Lachnospiraceae > COE1. The sequence continues at coordinate 1,852 of CAMWOK010000174.1, forward strand.
GTCCTTCTTTTCCCGAGTCACCCGCCCAGTACACAGTGTCGATATCCTCGCGCTGCAGCAGCGCGTGTACGATATCGTACTGCTGTTTGACGTTCATGATGACGCCGTACTTGTATTTTTCCGGCAGAAACGGCAGATCCTGCAGCATCCATTTCTTGTAGCGGATGTCATACTCCTCCGGGTAGACCATCTCCACCAGATGTCCGACGCACCATGTTATCACATAGGCGGCATTCTCTATGTAGCCATTGTGTTTTCCTGACACTTGAAAAACCTTGGCGTAATCCTGTGCGACCGACGGTTTCTCGGTTATAATCAGCTTCTTTCCCAAGTCCTTATCTCCATCCTGTTCTGTTTGTTATGATGATATCCGTGCACTGTCAGCGTATCGTTCAATGATCGTTCTTACTTGCGGGGGCAGTCTGCAGCGCCTCAAGAACCTGCGCGACAGTCAGCTGCAATGAGTCCGGGATCTCTGCTCTTGCGGGCAGGACTGCCTGAAATACTTTTTCTGGGATCTCCTCCGGCGCAAACACAGGCATCTTTAGCCCCAGCAGCTCACAGACCATCTTTTGAAATGCAAAATAATCCACTGTGTCCACACTGCCCACATGGAAGATCCCGCTCAGATCATTTTCCAGGACATAGGCGGCGAACGCGCCGACCTGAGAGGCAAGCGTCACATTGACATAGTCATTGGGATAGGCGGGAAGGGGCTCTCCATTTGCGCTGTGTTGCCGCAGTGTCTGTATCCGCGGGCATTCCGGCGCCCAGACGGACGGGATGCGCAAAATAATGAGCTGTTCTGACAGTTTCTGTGTCAGCATTTCCTCGCAGTCCCGCTTGAATTTCCCGTAATCGGATCCGGGGTTTGGCCGCGCCTCCTCCGTCCAGGGCCGGGACAGATCGCCGTCAAAGACATTTGCGGTGGAGATAAAAAGGAGCTTTTTAGATCTGCCGCGCAGCCAGTCAGCGAGTGTCTGGTGAAATTGATACTGTGCCTGAAAATCGCCCCGGATCGAAGAGATCACGATCTTGGGATCTTCCTTTTCCAATATTTCCAGCAAGTGGTCTGGCTCCTCCGCCCGCAGCTGATAGCCGCCATCTACTTCGTGGTGTCCCGCTGTGACGATCAGCTGATACGCCTGCGATAAGCTGTCTTTTATAGCGTTTCCGACAAATCCGGTTCCGCCCAGCAGTAAGACTTTTTGGTTCATATTCTCCTCCCTATATCATTACATACAGGCACCTGCCCTTGTCCCTGTCGATCACCGTGCATAGTCTGTTCTTTCCAATGCGATAGGATCCGGATTTCTGCGGACATACGCCACTGCAAACTCCATGATCCGTTCAGGTTCCTGATCGATCTGTTCGGGATGCTTAAGTGACAGTATCTTTGCGACGATCGCCTCTGCCTCCCGCTGCATGTCCGGCTCGAGCGGAGTACCCATCTTAAAATATGCAGGCATCTTTTTCAGCATTGTTCGATAGTCGCTGTCCCAGTTCATGGCGCCATTGTCCATCAGCTCGCGCGCAAGCTTGCCGGAACAGCGTATCACCTCGCCCTGCACAGTATCGGCGTGTCCTCTGGGCGGCACCAGCTTCTTCCATAACGCTTCGTGGCATTTCCACCAGTCGCCTTCACCCACTGTGATAGGCATGGTCCCATCGTGCTTTTCAACCGGAGGCACGGGCGGCACATGGAACAGTTCATATAAACGCATCATCCCCCGCTCTGTTGACGCTGCAGACTCCGGCGGAAACTGGCTCTTAAAAAATTCGTAGTCTTTTCCGATCCGCAGCACGCTCTTTTGCATTTTTGTGCTGACAGGCATTCCTGCTGCCAGGAAGATCTCCGCGATCGCAGCAGCTTTTTCAATATGGCCGTTCATACAGCCGGAAAGCATTTCTTCCAGCGCATTATTGCCAAATATCTTGCTTTTTTTATAGATATCAGCACCATGTTCCATCAGTATTTTTATATTTTGCGCCTGGTAGAAGACTGCTGCCTGGAATAATGGCGTTTGTTTCGAATCATCTACTGCATCGACCTCAGCCCCCAGTTCCAGATACAGCTCCACTGTCCCGTTCTCTTTTTCCGCCTGCGCATGGAGCGGCGTCCGGCCATAATGATCCCGGTAGCGGAGGCTTTCTCCGCGCGCAAGCAGCCATTCCACCAGCGGCCTGGAAAGTCCGGTGCAAAAAAGAACAGTATCTCTCGGATACAGGCTGTCATACGCACCCACTTCGCACTTCTGCAATGCGGCTTTTACCGCCTCGTCATCTCCGGAATCAATCAGCGCCTGAAGATCCTTTGGCAGTGTCTTTCTCAATCTTGGCATTATATCGCACTCCTTCTCATTCTCCGGATGCCCGGGCATAACAGAAAGAGCAGCAATACACTGCTCTTTCCGGCTGTTACATTATTTCTTCGTGATATAGCCCTGTGCCTTGAGAAGCTCTGCACACAGCACTGCGCCGCCTGCCGCGCCGCGCACCGTATTGTGCGAGAGTCCTATGAACTTCCAGTCATACACGCTGTCCTCGCGGATGCGGCCCACGGAGATGCCCATGCCATTCTCATAATCGACGTCAAGGCTCACCTGCGGTCTGTTGTCCTCCTCAAGATACTGGATAAACTGCTTCGGCGCGCTGGGAAGCGCAAGCTCCTGCGGAACGCCTTTGAAGTTCACCAGCTTTTCTATCAGCTGCTCTTTTGTCGGCTGCTTTCTGAATTTTACGAACACGGCAGCAGTATGACCGTTCAGCACGGGCACACGGACGCACTGGCATGTGATGACCGGAGATGTCGCCGGCTCGATCACACCGTCCTTGATCGCGCCCCAGATCCTGAGTGGTTCCTTCTCGCTCTTCTCCTCCTCGCCGCCAATGAAAGGAATGATATTGCCCTCCATCTCCGGCCAGTCTTTGAAAGTCTTGCCCGCGCCGGAGATAGCCTGATAGGTTGTCGCGACCACCTCGTACGGCTCGAACTCCATCCATGCGGTCAGAACGGGCGCATAGCTCTGGATGGAGCAGTTTGGCTTTACAGCCACAAAGCCTCTTGTCGTACCGAGGCGCTTTTTCTGGAAATCAATGACCTTCATGTGCTCTGGGTTGATCTCAGGCACGACCATAGGAACGTCGGGCGTCCATCTGTGCGCGGAATTGTTGCTCACTACCGGCGTTTCCGTCTTTGCGTAATCTTCCTCGATCTGCTTGATCTCCTCCTTGGTCATATCGACTGCGGAAAAGACAAAATCTACCTCGGATGCCACTTTTTCCACTTCATTGACATTCATGACGACAATATTTTTCACCGCCTCCGGCATGGGCGTCGTCATCTTCCAGCGGTCGCCGACTGCCTCGGCGTATGTCTTTCCGGCGGAGCGCGGGCTTGCGGCGATCGTCGTCACCTCAAACCACGGATGATCCTCCAGAAGCGCGATAAATCGCTGCCCTACCATTCCTGTACCGCCAAGGATACCTACTTTTAATCTTTCACTCATTTTTCTCCTCCATTCTGCTGATCTTCATATCAGTATAAAATATCTTCCTTTTCGGAAAAGGATTCCCATTTCTGACCGGTCACAGCACACAGTGACCGCCGCATGACCTGGACTTGCAGGAACTGCCAGAGCATGGACACGCTCAGTCCTGTTTTTTATTCCTGTAATATCCGAAGCAGATTATGGCCCAGAGTCCGGGCACGACCGCATATCCGGCATTCACATGTCCATGCTGCAGGATGACATATCCGCCGCCTACAAATGTCAAGGACAGGAATATGATCCCCAAGATCAATGCTGTTTTTTTCATTGCGCCTGCATCCTCAATCAGGACTGCTCTCATGATCAGACAGATCGTAAGGAGCGCAAGTGTAAATAGTCCCTGTATCAGGATGCCAGTATACCAGGGAGCGGATTGCGCGACATATTGCTCGGGATATTTTCGAAAATGCCAGTATCGATATGCTCCTGAACCCAGGAACACACCTGTAAGAGAACCCATAATGATATTCAGCATCCGATGTATCTTCTTTTTCACAGTACTCCTCCATCACCAATATATCATATCTTCTGCTTTCGCAGGTCTGATCGCATATCCGTTCAGCTCCACAATGTATCCGCTCGCGTTCATATTGTTATATTTTTCAAAACCTTTCGCTGTTTTCGTCGGCACAGTCACACCGTCAACAGGGACCAGCAGGCGAGGCTCATCTCCCGACGGCGCATATGTTTCATATAAGACCTTTATCGCTCCGACTTTTCCCTCCAAAACAGATATATTTTCAAGATCCGAACTGTGTGCTTCGTAGCAATACTCGATTTCTCCGATATAGTCAGGCCATTTCTTTTCTGTTGTTGTATAGACAGGCCATTTTATCATATCGCCGACACAAAATGGCGTCCCGCAGCATTCCATCTGCCAGCTTTCATAAAACACCTTGCACTGCATTCTGTTTGCTCCCCTCTCACGATCGGATCTCTTAGCCTGCTGCTCCTTCCGAAAAAAGAAGCGCCGATAAAACGTGCCTTTCAATAAACGACATGTTCTCTGTGATATTGGATAAAGTCACCCTTATCGAAATCCGTCAGGCGCCCATAGTCATCTAAAATCAACTTGATCAATGCGGCGGATCTTGCCTGGGTATTGATACTTTTTGTGGGATTAAATTCAATATCTGTAAAATA